>NZ_JASCPK010000061.1:0-32787 GCF_029959385.1 Pseudomonas sp. PS01303 | reverse complement strand
CTGCAGTGCCTGGTCTGGCCTCTTCGCGGGCAAGCCTTGCTCCTACATTGGGTTTGCGGCGCACACAAAACCGTAGGAGCAAGGCTTGCCCGCGATGGCGTCAACTCGGTCTCAGAGCTGCCTCTGCAACCCGAACCGCTTCATCAACACCGACTCCAGCAACCCCTTCGGCAACAACGCCGCCAACAGCGGCAACGCCCGGCTGCCGTTACCAATGCGGATCAAGCGCGGCGGGTTGCTCTGCCGCACGGCCTTGAGCAAATCAGCGGCAAACTCAGCAGCCGGCGTCGGCTTGTCCTGCGAAGCCTTGGCCCGCGCGCGAATGCCTTCACGCAACGGAAACCACGGCGATTGCTCATTGATCAATTGCTCGGCCTCATGCCCGGCATTCTTGGCGAAGCTCGACTGAATCGCTCCCGGCTGCACTTCCATCACACGAATGCCGAACGGCGCTAGCTCCATACGCAAGGCATCGGTCAATGCGTGCACCGCCGCTTTCGAGGCGCAGTAGGCACCGGCAAACGGCGTGACCAAAACCCCTGACACGCTGCCAATATTCACCACTAGTCCCTTGCCCCGCCGCAGCACCGGAAACAACGCGCGGGTAACGCCGACTATGGAAAACACATTGGTTTCGAACTGCCGCTGCATCGCCGGCACACCGCCGTCGAGCAACGGCCCCATCGCGCCATAACCGGCGTTGTTGATCAGCACGTCGAGGCCGCCGTGCTGCTGATTGATTCGCTCGCCGAGTTGCGCCAGCGCCGCGCCGTTGTTGACATCCAGTTGCACGGCGGTAAAACCGGCCGCACTCAATGCAGCGACATCGTCAGCCTTGCGCGCACTGGCCCAGACTTCGTAGCCCGCCGTTTTAAACGCATCGGCAAGCGCGCGGCCGATGCCGCTGGAACAACCGGTAATCAACGCAACGGGCATGGCGCATTCCTTGTGCAAAAAGTTGGGAAGGGGGATCAGTCGGAGAAACTACCCTGCAAATGCTCGGCGCGGAACTCCAGAGTTTGCGGGCGATAACCGGGACGCAGTGGCGGCAATGGCAAACAGTCTTCCCACGTCGAACCGGCCTGCAATTCACCGGGGCCACGGTAGCGCGGCGCGGTGTATTGGTTGTCGGCCAGATTGACCGTGTCGCCCGGCGCGTAGGCTGCAATGCGCCAGCGCAGTTCGGTCAGCGGCACGCTGTTGCCGTTGTTCATCTTCAGTTGCAGCGGGCGATCGGCCGGGCATTGCTCCGGCGCGTAGCTGATGCGCAACTCGAGGCGCGCCAGTTGCTTGATCTCGCGGTTGTCTAGCCACACCACCCACATCGCTACCAGACCGAGGCCGATAGCGGCTGCCACTGACACCGGCAAGGCTTTGGCCGGATAGCGCAGCAACAGGATCAGCCAGGTGATGACCAGCAAAATGCCGATGAACATGGGGGAGCGCTCCTTGAGTTCGTGAGCACCATCCTACCGAAGGGCCGGCGCAATGGATATTCGTAGAACAGTCGATTGCGCCGTTGGTCGGGACTGTAATTTCTGACAGTAGGCACGCGGCACTTTGCCTGCTGTGATAACCGCACGCACCAAGGATGTGGTCGAAACCCATGGGCATCCACAGTCATACATCGATGCTTGAGGTGAATGATCCACGCGGACTGCAGATTCGCAACGTGGATTACTGGCGCGACGATGAAAACCGGCCTGCTGAAACGCGTATCCACCGTACGGCCCTCGACGTCGCCGGGCATGCCGTCAAACAATGGGATCCGCGACTGTGGGCGCTGCAAGCAACGGATCCGTTGACGCCGGCCAACCTGACTTCGGTGCATGCATTGAATGGCGAAGTGCTGCGTTCGGACAGCACCGATGCCGGTGTGCATATCAAGCTGCGTGGTCTGGGCAATCAAGTGTTGTCCACTTGGGACAGTCGTGGCACGCGGCACGAGAATGAATACGATCAGCGTCTGCGCCCGACGGCGAAGTTCGAAGAGGCGGTGGCCGAGCCCCGACGCTGTGTCGAACGCTTGGAGTACGGCCGGCCGGGGGAGGGCGATGCGCAATGCAATCAGTTCGGCGAGCTGATCCAGCACTTCGATCCCGCTGGTTGCGTGCTGTTCACACAGTTCGCGATCAGCGGTCAAAGCACTGAAAACACCCGCCACTTCACCCAGGATTCGGTTGCGCCGAACTGGCCACCCTTGCTGGATGATTGTCTGCGATTGCTCGAACCGGGGCCAGGTGCGATCACGCAATGGCGCTTTACCCCACAAGGGACGCTGCACGAACTCATTGATGCCAAGGGTCATCGACAAACGTTCGAGATGGCCGTGGATGGCCGTTTGCGTGGCGCTGCTTTGCAGTTGAAGCATCAATCCAGCACGCAGCTGTTGGTCAGCGATATCCGCTACAACGCTGAAGGCCAGGTTGAATACGAAATGGCGGGCAACGGTGTCAGCACGACGTTGCTTTATCGGCCACAGGACGGTCGACTGCTCGAACGTCTGACCAAGAGCACTGTTGGCCTGGTGTTGCAGCATTGGCTTTATCAATACGACCCGATGGGCAATGTACTGAGCATTGAAGACAAGGCACTCCCCGTGCGCTATTTCGCCAACCAGCGCATCGAGCCGATCAGGCATTTTCGCTACGACAGTCTTTACCAGTTAATCGAAGCCACTGGCTGGGAGTCGCTCGTTACTCAGCGGGGCCCCGGCGCGAGCGGCCAGGCGGATCCGGCAGCGATCGGCAACTATCGGCAGACCTTCCGTTACGACGCCAGCGGTAATCTCCTGCAATTGAGCCATGTCGGCGGACAAGCTCAGGGTCATCAACTCAGCGCCGCTCGCTACAGCAATCGTTGCCTGTCCTGGCGCAACGGCACGGCGCCCACGGAGGCCGACATCGCTGCCGCGTTTGATAACAACGGCAACTTGCTGGCGCTGGAGCCCGGACGAAATCTGCACTGGAACCTGCGCAATCAGCTCAGTCGCGTCACGCCCATTACCCGCGAGAGTGGGCTCGATGATCGCGAATCTTATCTGTATGACGGCGCCGGTTTGCGCGCGCGCAAGATCACTGAATGGCACACCCATGAACGCACAGTGATCGCCGAGACGCGCTATCTGCCCGGGCTGGAACTGCGCAGCCACAGCGGTAACAACCAGCATTTGCAGGTGATCAGCGTGGCGATCGGACTCAACAGCGTGCGCGTTTTGCATCGTGACGGCGGACCGGATCGCTACCGCTATGGCTGCACCGATCACGTCGGTTCCATCGGTCTTGAACTGGATGGCGATGGGCAAATCATCAGCCGCGAAATGTTTTATGCCTTCGGTGCAACGGCGTGGCAGGACGGCGATGTCAGCGACAAAAGCCTCGGTTACTCAGGCAAGGAGCAGGATGCCACCGGCCTGCATTATTTTGGCTTCCGTTATTACGCAGCGTGGCTGCAACGCTGGGTCAGTACCGATCCCGGTGAGGAGGTCGACGGGCCCAATCGCTACCGGGCCATGCGCAACAATCCACTGTTCTATCGCGATCAGGATGGATTGGTTTCATTGCCCACTCAGGCCTCAGGCAGTGCGGCATTGCGAATGCAGGAATCGTCTCGAGGTCTGCCACAAGTGTCATCAGAAACCCGAGAAAGGATTGCTCAGGGCGCGCAAGTGATTGGCAAAACCCTTTCCTATGCCAAGCATCCGCTGATTGGTGTCGTGGGCAGTGTTTTGGAAACCGGCGGGCGCGTGCTCGAAGTCTACGATGCGCAAGCACAGATGCAGAGCCGCCAACGCAGTACCCAGCAGGTGTTGCCAACGAGTGTACCGGTTGCCAGCAGCACCTCATCACTGTTGAGCAAGTTACCGGAGATGGCCGCTTTCACCGGTTTTTACCATCAGATTGGCGAAACAGCCGCACAGTCCTGCGCAGCGCCGAGTGCACTCTCGATGCAGTTGTTCGCCGCCGGATTCGGTTCGGCGACGCCACCGAACATATCGATGGCGCTGATGGCCGAGGATCCTTTGAAGGTGGCCAACAAGCGTGGCAAACGCGCCACGGCTGCAGTGGTTGCTCAGGAGTAAGCGGTGTTATCGCGGAGTGGAAAACGCAGATGAACCTGCACAGCAAAACGCCAAGGTTATTGGTAAACGATCCACGAGGCCTGACGGCTCGTGCAGTCGATTATTGTCGAGCGCAAGCGTCTCTCCCGGCCGAAGCACGCATCCAGCTCACCCTTCACGACGCAAGCGGGCGTGCAACTCAACAGTGGGATCCGCGCTTGTGGCGCACGGGGCAAGCGAATCTGGTAATCGTCCATTCGATATCCAACAAGGTCTTGAGCAGCGTCAGTGTCGATGCCGGATGGCGGGTCAATCTGGCAGGTGACGGCGAACAACTGCTGGAACAATGGGACGGGCGCGGCACTCGGCGGCAGACGCGTTATGACCAGCAATTGCGGCCACTGGAAGTTTTCGAGAACGAAGAAACTGCCGAACAACTCTTCTACGGTGACGAGACAAGCAGCGATCACAACCAGTGCGGGCGATTGATTCGTCATGAGGATTCGGCCGGCGTTTTACTGTTCAACGAGTACGGATTGAACGGTGCGGTCTTGGAGCAGGAACGACGATTAATCCACGATTCACTGACGGGACACGTCACCCGATCACGATTGACGCCATTGGGCGATCTGCAAATCCAGACGGATGCTCAAGCCAACACACAACGTTTCAGCCACACCCGCGACGGCCGCTTGCGTGGCGTGGATTTGCAACTGAGCAACACGGTGCATTGGCTGCCGATGGTCAGCGCCATTACTTACAACGCCGACGGTCAGGTTGAAAAGGAAGTAGCGGGTAACGGCGTAGTCACCGCGCTCGAATACTTTGCTGAGGATGGACGCCTGAAACGCTTGCTGTCGCATCGCGGGCAACACGAATGCCTGCAGGATCTGCGTTACGCTTACGATTCAGTCGGCAATGTGCTGTGCATTGAAGACGCTGCTTTGCCGATTCGCTACTTTGCTAACCAGCGCATTGAGCCGATCAACCGGTATCGCTACGACAGTCTGTCGCAACTGATCGAAGCCACAGGTTGGGAGGCTGGAACGGTGACGCATGGCGACCTGGCCAAACCTTCGAAAATCCTCGTTAACTATCGCCAGACCTATCGTTACGACGAAGCCAACAATCTGCTTGAACTGACCCACTTCGGCGCGCGCAACCCAGGCCATCGACTGGTCGCTGCCAGCCACAGCAATCGTTGCCTGCCTGTACTCGACGGTATGGAACCGGGCGAGGATGACTTTCGCGACGGATTCGACGCCAATGGCAATTTGCTGATGCTGCAACGTGGGGTTTTCCTCAGCTGGAATAGACGCAATCAACTGGATCAAGTGCGTCCAGTTGAGCGAGGTGCAGGCACTGATGACAGCGAACACTATTTATATGGTGCCGACGGCATGCGCGTTCGCAAAATCCGCGTGCTGCAAACCAGCGCACAAGCCAACATCATTGAAACTGTTTACCTGCCTGGCCTGGAAATTCGTACGCACAGTGGCAGCGGTGAAGAACTGCATGTCATTGATATCCGAACCGGGCGCGGGAACGTGCGGGTGTTGCACTGGGAGGCGGGACGGCCATCGTCGATTGCCAATAATCAACAGCGTTACAGCCTGACCGATCATCTGGGCTCTGGCACGCTGGAACTGGATCAGCATGCCAACATTATCACTCGGGAAAATTATTACCCGTTTGGCGGCACGGCATGGTCGGACGGCGAGGCTGTGCAGGTCAGCTACAAAACGCACAGGTACTCGGGTAAAGAGCGGGATGCAACCGGGCTTGATTACTATGGGTTCAGGTATTACGCATCTGAACGGCAGCGATGGTTGAATCCTGATCCGGCAGCAAATATCGATGGGCTGAATATGTATAGGGCGGTAAGAAATAGCCCAATGGTGTTTTCCGACCCCAATGGTTTGTCCCCCCAAGGGTTTATGCCATCCAAAGAAGACGATGCCTTTCTTGATGATTTTTTCTCGGGTTCAAAATTCCAAGACTTTTTGACTTTTCGCAAGGAAATGCGGAAGCACGAGTCAGGGGCGAGGGTATTCGGATTGAGAGTACCCAATCCATTCAAAAAGCTTGATAGCGTGTTCGACTCGCGAGAAAAATTGAAAGCGGCAGATTATCAAATAAAGAACGGACTGCTTTACAGGGCGCACTTGGCTGACAAGGTGGTAATCGAAGGCAACGGCCTGCTCAGGAACCCGGCTAAGTTATCAACGACAGAAAACTATAAAAGCTACATTGCTGATGTCTTCAAACATACAGCAGGAACCGGAAGTGAAGGCGCAATTTTGTCATTGAGCACAAAGCGTGGCGTCGCTAAAAATTTCGCAACTGAGAAGAAGACTTTGGTGACTATCGACGTGAATAAACTAGAGCCTGAACTGGCTGAGCACTTTATGACCGTGCCAAGGCTGATCTTGAATTATGGTGGGATGATGCTTCGGGAAAAGCGGATTGAACATCTGGATTTGATCAAGGCACTGGATCAACTGAATAACAAAGAGCACGAAGTGTTTTTTATGGGCCGGGATAACGATTTGAATACCGGTGAAATACCTCCTCGAGCCATCGCTGCTGTCGCCGTCTACGCTCGCAACGGTGGAAAATCGAAAGCGCAATCGCCAAAAACGGCCTGAAATCCAGGCTAAAAAAAGCCCCCGCCCAACCCGCTGCGGATAGGGAACGCAACGGGCTGGACGAGGGCTTCTTGTTTTGCCGATCAGTTACTGCGCGATGGTCTTCACCGACACGCCGCGTTCGATCGGGGTGGAGCGGCCGTAGATGTCTTCGAAGCGTTCGATATCGTCTTCGCCCAGGTACGAGCCCGACTGGACTTCGATGATTTCCAGCGGGATCTTGCCCGGGTTGCGCAGGCGATGCACCGAGGCGATCGGGATGTAGGTCGACTGGTTTTCGCAGAGCAGGAACACGTTTTCATCGCAGGTCACTTCGGCGGTGCCGCTGACCACGATCCAGTGTTCGGCGCGGTGGTGGTGCATCTGCAGCGACAGGCATGCGCCCGGTTTTACCGAGATGTGCTTGACCTGGAAACGCCCGCCCATGTCCACCGAGTCGTACGAGCCCCACGGACGATAGACTTCGCAGTGGTTCTGGGTTTCGCTGCGACCCTGCTCGTTGAGCGTGTTGACCATTTGCTTGACGCCCTGAACCTTGTCTTTGTGGGCAATCATCATGGCGTCTTTGGTTTCGACCACGACGATGTTTTCCAGACCGATCACCGACACCAGTTTGCCGTTGCCGTGGATCATGCAGTTCTTGCTGTCCTGGATGACCACGTCGCCTTTGGTGACGTTGCCGTTGGCGTCTTTCTCGTTGACTTCCCACAGCGACGACCAGCAACCGACATCGCTCCAGCCGGCGGTCAGCGGCACCACGCAGGCGCGCTGGGTTTTTTCCATGACGGAGTAGTCGATGGAGTTGTCCGGGCAGCAGGCGAAGGTGGCTTCGTCCAGCGTCACGGTGTCGGCATCCTGCTCGCTGCGCTCAAGGGTCAGCAGGCAGGTGTCGTAGATGTCCGGGTCGTGCTTTTTCAGCTCTTCGAGGAAGCGGCTGGCGCGGAACAGGAACATGCCGCTGTTCCAGTAGTAACCGCCGGACTGCACGTACTCGGTAGCGCGTTTGACGTCAGGTTTTTCGACGAAGTGCGAGACGCGGCTGACGCCTTCGGGCAGCAGCGAATCCGCAGTGGATTTGATGTAGCCGTAACCGGTTTCCGGTTTGGTCGCCGGTACGCCGAACAGCACCATTTCGCCGTTTTCAGCGGCGACGGTGGCGAGGGCGAGGGCGCGTTGCAGGGCTTTCTGGTCTTCGAGGACGTGGTCAGCCGGCAGCACCAGCATCAATTCGTCGCGACCTTCATTGACCAGCATCATCGCGGTCAACGCCACGGCCGGCGCGGTGTTGCGGCCGAACGGTTCCATCAGGATGCGCTGGCATTCCAGATTGCGATTGCTCAACTGTTCGTTGACGATGAAGCGGTGATCCTTGTTGCAGACCACGATCGGGGTGTCCATGCCTTCGAACACCAGGCGCTCGAGGGTCTGCTGGAACAGCGTGTGTTCGCCGGTCAGGGCGAGGAATTGCTTAGGGAACTGCTTACGCGAAAGCGGCCAAAGACGTGAACCGCTACCACCTGACAAGATCACCGGAATCATATTGTTTACTCCATAAAATCGATTGGTTAGAGGCACGAACGCTGTGTCGTTTCACTCTTGTTTTTGTTTCGTATCCGAACTGTCGCTGCGATCCCTGTAGGAGCCTGGCTTGCCAGCGAAGGCGATTTCGAGGACGCCTTCGCCGGCAAGCCGTGCTCCTACAAGGGAGCGAGTCAGTTCGGGAAATTTGTTAGCGAGTCGACACCGGGCGTTTTACCCAGACTGGCGACAGGCTGCTGCCGCTGCCGGTGACGTACAGCACCGCCGCTTCACCGCGTTCCAGGGCGACCGGTTTTACGTCGCCGACTTTCTTGTCACCTTCGTACAGCGCCAGGCTGACTTTCACCGGGTTGATTTCACGTTCGCCACGGCCCTTGGCGGCCACGTTCGGCACCACGTCGGTCTTGCCGTCGGCGGTCTTCAGGGTCAGCGGCTTGTCGCTGAGGTTCTGCACGCGTACCAGGGATTTCTGCTTGTTCTTGAACGGCGGCTCTTCGATCAGTTGCGGCGCGCCGGAAGCGTTGTTGACCAGGGTGTAGTAGTGGTCACCGGCGAGTTTCACCGGCAGGGTCTGGCTGCCGACTTTGGCGCTGTAATCACCGCCCGGCATGAAGCTGAAGTCGCTGCTGGCCAGTGGCGCAACGTCGCTCAGGTTGGTGCTGCCGACGGTGGCGCTGACTTCAGCGTTGCTGGCGTTGTAGACACGCACGAAGGACGAGCCTTTCGGTGCAGTCGGGCCATAAAGTGCGGCGTCACCACCGGCGAAAGCTTGAACCGACAACACGCTCAGACCTGCAACCAGTGCAATGCGTTTTGCGAGACGACGAGGAGTAGTAGTGAAAGTCATGGTGTACCTCTCTTTCAGTTTTGCGCCCGATCGGGCGTCTCGGATTTAGTGTTGATTGCTACGTTTTGTTGGCGCGCGCCGGCTTGTTTAAGCTCTGCGACCCACTGCGGGTCGGCGTCGCCGATTTCGTTGTTCACAGGCAGATATCGTTCAGGAAACTCCCAGATCAGCACCTGTGGCGGGCTGTTCTTGAAGTCATCGCTTTTCAGGTAGCTGAGCATCGGCAGGATCGGGCCGTGGCCGTCTTCGGCGTAGCTCACCACGTCGCTGTGCAGCGCTTGTTTCAGGGCACCGACGAAGTTCCAGTTGGGGTTGGCGCTGTAGCTGGTGCCGACCAGTGCCACCGGCACTTCATTGCTGGCGAACAGCGCGTCGTCACCGGCAGGCTGATCACCGGCCGCGACGGTGTTGCGCTTTTGCAGCGGCTCTTGCGCCGGCATCAGGTTTTCAAACAGCGGATCGAGCGGCAGGAACAAGCGCAGATCGCCCTTGTGCGTGACCTTCTCCGCTGGCGTGGTGACGAAGCGTTGCGGCTCGCCGCTGAGCGGGAACTTGTCGGCGATGGTTTTCGCCAAAGTGTTTGCTGCAACCTCGGCACCCTCAGGCGTCCAGTGCGTATCGGTGCGCAGGAACACTTGCTGACCACTTTGCTTGGCCTGCTGGAACTGCATGAGCAGGTCAGGGGCGAGGATCTTGTCGGCGGCTACACGAGCATGGAAATCCTGATAGAGATTTTCGTGAATGCTTGCCGGTTTCACTTCACCCAGATGCTCCGGGTACAGACGAACCTTGGCCGGCACGATTGCCATCACCAGTTTCACGCCTTTCTCTTTGAGGGTCTGGCGCACGCCTTCGACCAGCGCGTAGTTGCCTTGCAGGTTCAGCTCTTCGTTGACGATCGGGTTGAATTCTTCATCGCTGTACAACCACTGATCGCGGCCGAGCACCACGCCCGGACGACCTTCGTTGAACAGTTTGAAATCCAGCGCGGCCCAGAGGTTGGTGCCCAGACGCTTGATCGGGAATTCATCGTCGTAGTGCGTTTCCACAGCCTTGGTCCATCGACCGTTGAGCACCGTCGCATCGGCATTGGTGCTGAAGCCGAAGAAGCTGCGAACCGACCACAGACCCAAGACCAACAGGGTCACCAGGAACAGGGCGATGTAGAAGATGCGTAATGAGCGGGTCATGTCAGATCCCTCAGAACTGGAAGTAAAGGAACGGCGAGAAGCTTTGCGCCGAGAGTTTGAGAATCGAGGCGATGAACAGCAGCAGGATCAGACCGCGCATCACATAGCGCGACCAGTCCGCGCTCCAGTAGGCCGGTTGCACCTGGGCTTCGACGCCGACGGTGTAGCCAGGCTCGTGGATGCTCGCCGGGTTTTCGCCTGGTGCGGCTTTGATCATTCCCGGAGTCGCCGTGGCAGGGCCGTTGGCCTCGACGCTGACTTCAGGTTTGCTCTTGGCCGGCGGCTGGTTGGTGTACAGATCACGCAGGCCGAAGAAGGCCAGCGTCACGTACGCCACAACCAAAGTTGCCACTTGCAGACCGGTGAGGCTGGCCTGATTGAGTTCGGACAACGACCAGTCGCCAAAGCTGAACATTGCGCCGTACATACGGCCGGCGACATGCAGGTTCTCGGCGCGGAAGATCACCCAGCCCATCACCACGAGCAGGAAGGTCAGCGCCCAGCGGATCGGGTTGAGGCTGCGTGGCGAAGTGTTCAGGCCCAGCGCTTTTTCAATCGCCAGCCACATGCCGTGCCAGGCGCCCCAGACGATGTAGGTGATGTTCGCGCCGTGCCACAGACCACCAAGAAGCATGGTCAGGAACAGGTTGCGATAGGTCATCAGCGTGCCTTTACGGTTACCGCCGAGGGTGATGTACAGGTAGTCACGCAGCCAGGTCGACAGGCTGATGTGCCAGCGACGCCAGAACTCGGTAATCGACTGGCTGATGTACGGCTGTTTGAAGTTTTCCATGAAGCGGAAACCCATCATCAAGCCCAGACCAATCGCCATGTCGCTGTAACCGGAGAAGTCGAAATACAGCTGCGCGGTGTAGGCCAGTGCGCCGAGCCAGGCATCGCCGGTGGTCGGGTTTTGCAGGGCGAAACAATGGTCGGCGACCACCGCGAGGGTGTCGGCGATGAAGACCTTCTTGATGAAACCCTGCATGAACCGCGTGCAGCCCTCGGAGAATTTATCGAGGGTGTGCGTGCGGTTGTTGAACTGGTCGGCGAGGTCGCGGAAACGCAACACCGGGCCGGCGATCAAGTGCGGGAAGATCGCTACGAAGGCGGCGAAGTCGATCAGGTTGCGCGTGGCCGGGGTGTCGCCGCGATACACGTCGATGATGTAGCTGATCGATTCGAAGATGTAGAACGAAATCCCAATCGGCAGCAGCACGTGGGTGAGGATGAACGGCGACAGACCGACCGACGTCATCATCGCGTTGATGCTGTCGACGCCGAAGTTGGCGTACTTGAAGTAGCCGAGGATGCACAAATCGACTGCGACACCGAGCAACAGCCAGCGCTGCGCCGGTTTGGTTCTGACACCGGCGGCACCGACTTTGAGGCCGATCCAGTAGTTCCACAATGTGACGGCGGCGAACAGCGCGAGGAAGTCCACACGCCACCAGGCATAGAACACGTAGCTGGCGATCAGCAGCAGCAAATTGCGATAGCGTTGCCCGCTCAAGTAGTACAAGCCGAGAAAGATCGGCAAGAACAGAAACAGGAACACGTTGGATGAAAATACCATCCCGATCTCTCCATGTTTGAACCAACAGTCAAGGGCCAAAGCCCCCCCAAACCCCCCGTGGTAGTGGAGGGGTGACACAGTGCTTGCTTGAGGTCGGAGCTGGCCGTCAGACCGCGCCCCTCACCCCCCGCCCTCTCCCGGAGGGAGAGGGAGCCTGATCTCCATGGTTTTCAGAAATGGAGATCGACTCGGTATTTCTGTGCAGCCTGATCTCGGTTGTTTTTCAACACCTGAGATCGATTCGATGTATCAGGTCGGCGGATTTCTCAAAAACACCTCGGTCAGTCCCCTCTCCCTCCGGGAGAGGGTTAGGGTGAGGGGCTTTCGCTTTTCGCCTTTCAAGAACCTTTGTTGCCCTTTTCATGGGACGGGTCGTAGACCTTGGTCAGGTCGCCGCCGAGGCGGAAGGTCTTGAACGGCTGCATGCCGCGCTTCTTCTCGATGACATCCGGCGCACAGGTGTAGAGCGTGCAGAACGGTTCGAGCCAGGCGAATTTCATGTCCTCTTTCAAGTCGGTCATGTCCTGCTCTTTGCCGTTCTTCTTCTCGAATTCATCCGGATCTTTCACCCCCGACAACACCCGATCACCGAGACGCTTCAGCGCACCGTTGTTTTCCTGGCGCAAATCGACCCCGTTGACCTGAGCGAAACTGGCGATCATCGCCAGCGGCGGCAGGGCGTAGTTGTGATAGGCGAGGGCGCGTTGCTGGCGCTTGAGTTCGTTCGGCAGGTAACCGTCGGCATCGACCTGATTGGCGCCGACCTTGTATTCCTTCACCGCCCAGTCAAACAGGTCGCGGCGGTTGGTCGCGACCGAGGTCGCCATCACCGACCATGCGGCCCAGTACGAGTGATTGTTGGTTTTTTCCAGCGGCAGGTTGTCCCAATCGCTGACCACCTGATCGGCCATTTTGCTGAACCACGCTTCGATCACCTGCGCTTCCTGCTGATGCTGCGCCAGCGGATGCGAGTCGGAGAATTTCAGGCGAATGTATGAAGAGGCCATGCTGCCCAACGCCCATTTGCGCATCGACTTGCCGGTGTGGTTGAAGTCTTTCGACATCAACGCGTCGGCCTTGGCCCACGCGGTCAGCCAGTTCAGCGTGCAGTCGAGCTGTTCCGGACGACCGTCGCGCATGAACTGCATCACCCGTTTGGCGGTGCCGCGTTCCAGCGTGGTGATGTCTTTGGTGGTGTCGCGAAAAGCTTTTTCCGACTGCACATTCAGCGTCGAACGGGCCTTGTCCGAGCCTTCGTATTTGCTGCGAAATTGCAGCGGCCCGGTGTACGGCGTCGGCATGGCGTCGCAGCCTTCGCTGTTGTCGCCGGTCTTGAATTTATCCACAGGCGCGAAATAGCCCTGCGGTGGACGCAGTGGCGCGGCGGCCTGAGTCGCCCCGGCGAACATCGCCAGGCTCAGCAGCGTCGGTGCCAACAGATTTTTGAGTTTCGGATTTCGCATAGCAGACCTCATTGCCCGACCTGAGCGGTTTGTTGCCCAGCGCCCGGGAATACGTTGCGTTTGCAGATTTTCGCTTCGACTTTTTGTGGCGCGGTGCCCGCTTCCGGGCCCTGAACTTCGACCGCCAGCAGGTTCTGCGTGGCCCAGTCTTCGTCCGTGCGCAACTCAAAGGCGAAACGACCGTCGGTGTCGGAGGTTTCCGGTTTCTCGATCTTGATGTCCTCGTGGCGACCGTTCATGTACCAGAGGGTGGCTTGCAGGGTTTTCACCGAAGGGTCGGCGAAGCGGATGTCGACCTGATGGCTGCTGTTTTGCAGGTTCAGGTTCTTGCTGTTGACCAGCAGTTCTTGTTTGCCGCCCGGCTTGAGCGTGGTGCTCGCGGACATCTGTGCGTCTTTGCCTTCGCAGCCGTTGTCGAGCAGGGACATCATCTGGCGATAGATGGTCTCCTGATCGAGGCGATACAGCGGCGAGAATTCCCAGATGAGAATTTTCGGCGGGGTCTTCTGAAATTCGTCGCTGCCGAGGTACTGCAGCATCGAACCTTCCAGACCACCGCCGGGGAACGCGACGTTGAGAATGTCGGCGCCGATGGCTTCTTCGAGGAAGCCGGCGAAGTTGTAGTTCTTGCCGCTGTGCGACGTACCGACGAGGGTGATTTGCGGGTTGCCGGAATCACCGAACAGGTCGCCGTCGCCAGCCTCGCCCTTAGGCTCGGTGGTGAATTGATCCATGTACTGGATCGCGTAACTGGTGCCGCACAGTTGCCCGGCCATGTTGTGCAGGGTGCCGGTTTTGCCCATGCGTCCGGAGCGTTTGGTTTCGAATTCACGCTTGGGCACGTCGGCGAAGGCCGGGATCTGCTTGACCTTCTCGGCGACGATTTTCGCCGTGCGCTGTGCACCGTATGGCGTCCAGTGTTGGTCGCCGCGGAAGTAGAAATCGTGGGCGGGCAGGGTGTCGGGCAGCGATTCGTTGGTCAGCGGCGACAGGTCCGGTACGACGTAACCCATCTTGGCGAAACGGCCGAGCATGGTCTTGTAGTTGCCCAGCGCTTTCTCGTAATCGAACGCGGCTTTTTCCTGCGGGTTGAGCTTGTTGCGGTTCACCAGGCCACGGGTTGGCTGATAAACAATCACCAGCTCGACGCCTTTGGCCTTGAACGCATCGTGCAGCTGTTGCAGGCGTTTGTAGCCGGCCGGGGTGGTGTTGAACTCGGTGCGCAAATCTTCCTGAGTGCGGAACAGCCAGTCGCCTTGCGCCTGCACCAGCGTGGTGAAGTTCTGCTGATAACGCGTGGTGTAGTTCTTCGCGTCATGGGCGGCCGGGCACAGGTTGCAGCACGGTTCGGCGCTGAACTTTGGCGGCGTGGCGGCGGCGCCTTCATCGGCGCGGGCGCCGTTGCTGGCCGCGAGAATGCCCACGGTCAGGGCCGACAGGCTGAGTAATTTGATCAAGTGTGGGTGCATAAAATTATCCTCAGTCCTGCATTTCGGTCTGGCGTTCGACAGGGTCGATCAGCACGGCTTTCTGCTGGCGCACCAGCAGGTCGAGAATTTCATCCTGGCGCTCGCCGAGGATGCCGTTGAAGCTGATGCCGCTGGATTTGGTCGGCGCCAGCATCGACACGCGATACAGCTCGACACTCAAAGGCGAATCGATCGACAGCGGGCCGCTGCCGTTGGCCGCCAGCTCACCGCCGACGACGATCAGCGACACCTGCGCATCGAACGGGTCGAGCTTGATGTCACGGTCGGTGTCGCTCAGGTCCTTGATGTGGCCGTAAACGCCGGTCAGGCCGTTGGCCATGGCGACGTTTTCGTAAAGGCGGATGTTCACGCTGTTACGAATGCGGATGCCGTGGCGTTTGTTGCTGATGACCTTGTTGCCCCACAGCAGATTGTCGGCGGACTCGTAGAGCGTGATGCCGTCGGTGTGGTTCTTGTAGATCTCGTTGTAGGCAATGATGTTGTTGACGCTGTTACGGTCGATCACCAGGCCCGAGAGGTGGTTGTCGAAGCTCTTGTTGTTGAAGATGAAGCTGTCGTTGACCTCACGGGAAATAATGATCCCGTGCTTCTTCTTCGTGCCGTGCACAGTGTTCTCGGCAATGATCAGGCCGTGGGAACGGTCGTGCGGGTCGATGCCGTAAACGATGTTGTCTTTGTAGGTGTTGCCCTTGACCACGAAGTCGCGGGTCTCGTAGCAGTAGAAGCCGTACCACATGTCGGAGAACTCGGAGCCGACGATCCAGCCGGTCGGCTCAGGGCGCTTGAGCACCTTGGCCATGTTCGGCGTGTACTGGGAAATACTCACGCCGTACGACTTACTGTTGGCGTAGCCGAAGCTGGCCATCTTGCTGTTGACGATGTAGGTCTCGGTGCCGCCCCAGGCCAGCAGGAACGGACGGAATTCTTTCGGCGAACGGAAGGTCGCCGGGCCGTTGTCCTTCTCGCGCCAGCCAGTGATCTTGGTGTCACGCACGAAGAGCTGACCGTCGTTGACCAGGAACGAACCGGCCTCTTGCGACAGGCGCAATTCCTGGGTCTGGCCATCGATTTCGAGGATGCCTTTACGGCCAACCACGATCGGCAGCTTCGACAGGTACACGCCCGGCGAGGTTTCGCTGAAATACTGTTTTGGCAGTTTCTGCGCCAGATCCTTGAGGTTGATGTAGCCGTCGTCGACGAAGATCGCCTGCGGGATGCCGTGCTGACGCACCACCCATTCGGCCATCTTGTTGTCGCCGCCGATGAAGTCCTTCAGGGCGTCTTCCTGCATCATCCGGCGCACGCTGATCTTGCCCGGTTTGCTGCGGACGATTTTCGCCGCAGCGGCTTCGGCGGTGAAGCCGGACAGGTCAGGCAGTTTTGGCGCGGCCAGATTCAGCGCGTCGGTGGGCGCGCTGCTGACGGTGTAGGTCTTGGCCTGTTGCAGTTCTTTGGCCACGGTGGCCGGCTTGGCCGGTTGCGGCGCCGTCGGCTCCACATTGGCGAAGGCGCCGGCGCTGGCCAGCAGCATCGCGCCGGCCAGCAGGCTGAGTGAGCCTATCCTGGTGCTGATCATGTCGGGCACTCCCTTGGCGGTTTGCATCAGAAGCGCCAGATCACGTCGATGAACGCGCGGTGCATGTACGAATCAACCTGCTTGCCGTAGGCATCGCCCGGTTTGAACACACCGCCACGGAAACGCACGAGGGCCGAAGGCTCGTCGATCGATTGGCTCAACGCCGCCGGCAGCAGGCCTTGCTTGAAGTACTTGGTGACGACCAGATCCATCTCCTGACCGAGATCCTTGTTGCCGTCTTCAAGCGGCAGCGAGGTGCTGGAAAGGATCGCGCCGGTGGCGTCGTCGGTGTTGTTTTCCACGGCGTTGATGCCGTTGCTGCCGACTGGTTTGTTGCCGTCGACACGCCAGAACTTGTGGTAGATCAGGCTGGCGTCGTACTCGTCGTTAACCATCCACGAACCGAACAGCGTGGCGGTCTGCATGTTGTTCATTTCGCCACGGAAGGCTTCGCCGAAACGGTGAACCCGCGAGCGCGTACCGGTGTAGTTGGAGCGGTTGCTCTCCAGACCATTCTGTTCGTAATCGGCGCTGGCGCGGGCATACGCACCGCCGACTTGCCATTGCGGATCAAGGCGCAGGCGCACACCGATGTCGGTGGCCCAGCCGTTGACGTCATCGCTGCGCTTGGCTTGTGCCGGGCGGGTGCCATCGGCGTTCAGCGCGTTGACCGTGTCACGGTCGCCGCTCATGCCGGTGATGCTGCCCCAGTAGTTGACGGTGTTGGTGTTGCGCCAGTTGTAGGCGTCGCTGTCGGCGGTCAGGCCGATCCAGCTGATGTCGCCGTTCTCGGTTTTATCCAGCGAGTCGCGCGGGACACCCGGCTCGGCGTAATCGAGTTTGCCGTCGTCGTGGGTATGGTGACCACGAATGCCGACCCACTGGCCCGGCGTCCACTGGTAAGCGGCATCGGCGTAGGCGTGCAGGCGATCTTTGTCTTTCGGCGCCAGCTCTTTCAAGTCGGTGCGGTATTCGCTGAAGCGTTCGGCGACACCGGCGTTGGCGCGCAACAGGGTGGTGTCGAAGGTCCAGTTCAGCGCTTCGATGTTGGTGTCGCGCCATTGGCCGTCGTCATTGCGCAGGCGCTGGCGACCGAACTTGAGCATCTCGCCCGGGTATGGCGTGAGGCCGCTGTAGCCGACCCAGAACTCGCGCATCGCCAGGTAGTTTTTCTTGGTTTTGCGATCGCCGTTGTCGGTGGCTTGTTCACCGTCGGATTGTTGCAGGGTGTCGGTTTCGATGATGTCGGTCGAGGTCACGGCCTGGCCCATGGCGTAGGCGCTCCACGCGCCGCTTTCGCCGTAGATCCACGGACGCAGGTCGAGGCCGACGCCGTTGACGTCGCCGCCGCTGGCGGTGCCGAGGTCGCGGTCGTCTTCGGACTGGCCGGTGACTTTCACTTCGAGGCCGAAATTTTTGGTTTCAGTCATCGCGGCCAGTGTCGGGCAAGACCAGATCAGCGCGAAAGTGAGGCCAATGCCGGCCTTCACGAATGGATTCAACTTCATAATTTTTCCTCGCCGTCTTCTTCTTGCAGGGCGTGCAGTTGCAGCGTGTTCTGGTTCAGAGCGCCACGGCTGGCTTGCTCCTGTTGCAGCAGACGTTGGGCTTCGGCCAGACGCTCGGGCGGCAATTGCGCGGCGAGAGTGGTCGCCAGCTCATCGGCTTGCGGGGTGTTTTGCGCCTTGGCCAGTTGGCTGAAGACGTAGGCGTTGAGCGGGTCGGGCTTGGTGCCCTTGCCTTGGGAGAACAGTTGCGCGATGGCGAAGTCGGCGCTGTTTTGGCCGTTGCGCGCAGCGGTCAGCAAGTGGTCGAGTGCCTTCTGCGGATAGACCTTGCCGAGGTAGCCACGGCGATAGATCTGGCCGAGGTAGTAGTCGGCGGCGACTTCACGGCCAACGGCTTTCTGGAAATGTTCTTCGGCGACTTTGGCGTCGGCCGGGACCATTTTGCCTTCGTAGTAGAGCTTGCCCAGCAACAGCTCAGCGCGCGGCTGGTCGGCGGCGCGGCCGTTGTCGAGGTACTTCATCATCTGGTCGACGTCGCCCAGTTCCGGGTAGTCGTAAAGCAATTGCGCGAGGGTCACCCACGACGCCGGGTAGCCCGGAGCGATCGGCTCAAGCAGCGACTGCGCGGTTTTTTCGTCGGGCTTGCCGAGGGTCGAATCGGCCAATACACGGGCCACGGAATCGACGCGCTGGGCGGTGACGGTGCCACGGCTGTAGCCGGCCTGCATCTGCTTGATCAGCTCGGCTTGCTGTTCTGGCTGGGCACGTTTCTGATAGACCGTGGCCAGTTCGACGTAGCAGATGTCGGTGGTATTGAGCGCGGCTTTGCAGATTTTTTCCACGTCATCCAGGTGCTGGTCGTAGGTGCCTTGGGTGCGATACAGCAGCACTTGGGCCAGACCCGCTTCCGGGTAACCGGATTTGCGCCACTGATCGATCTGCTGCTGAGCGTTGATGTTCGGGAAGCTGTGCGGGTATTGCAGGTACAACATCGCCAGCGGGATCAACGTGTTGCCTTCGCCATTGGCGGCGGCTTTTTTCAGCAGGGTTTCGGCTTCGTGGTGCTCGGCTTCGGTGGAACCCGGTTTGGCGACCAGCAAGCGGCCAAGACGCGCCTGAGCACGCGGCGAAACACTGGCGGCGGCGCGGTAAGTCGCTTCGGCCTGTTTCATTTGCTCAGGGTCGCGGCTGTCGACCTGGATATCGGCGAGGCCGACTTGCGCCTCGCTGTAACCGAGATCGGCCAGTTGCTGATAATTCTGCGCAGCGGTGGCAGTGTCGCCACGCTTGAGCGCTTCGTTGGCCAAACGCTGATCGGGCAGGCCGGCGCAACCGGCGAGACTCACCGCCAGCGCCAAGGCACACACCGTGCCCATGTAGGAGTGAGCCTGCTCGCGATTCAGGCGGCGCGGTACATCAGACACACCGCGCTGATCCAATCGCCGGCAGGCCAGCTCCCACAGGGATCGCGGTGTTTTCAGGATGGGTGGAGTAGTCACAGGCATGTCCTCGACTTAAAGACCGGCAGCCATGGCTTTGTCGATCAGCCAGTTCAGGTTCGGGCCACGGTCGCTGTTCACTTCCACCGGGCGACCGGCGAGGCTGCTGTCGAGCGGCTCGTCAGGTTTGATCTGCACGCGGATGTCGGAGGACAGGTCTTCGCTTTTCAGGCTGGTGCTGCTGACGATCTTGCCGGTGCGGGTCTTGTCTTCGCCGGCGATCTGGAAGCTCACCGGAGTGCCCGGACGCACGTCGCCGAACTGGCGATAGGAGAAGCGCGCATCAACGGTGGCCTGAGTGTTGCGCGGCACCAGTTGGAAGATCACGTCGCCCTTGCTCGCGTATTGACCGTCAGCCACCAGTTGCTGGGCCACGGTGCAATCGCATGGCGAAGTCAGGGTGCCGGTCATTTGTTTGCCGAACAGTTCTTCAACCTTGGCCGGGGACAGTTGATCTTCTTCCAGATGGCCCTTGAGCACGTCGAGCATGCTGGTGCTGAAGGTCGCCAGTGGCGCGCCTTTGGCGGCAACGCCGTCGGACTTGATCAGGCTCTGCACGGTGCCGTCGCGGGGCATGGTGATGTTCATCCCCGGCACGCTGACCAGACCAGCCTGCGCGTGGCTGACGAAGTACATGCCGTACACCGATTTGAAAATGAAGCCCGCCGCGACCAGACCGACGACAAACACACCGGCGCTGAAGGTCACGGCTTTCAGTCGACCGAACGGGGTCATGCCGGAGCCGCCGTCCTTCACTTTGCGCGCCTTGGTGAAGTTGTCGCGCTGCAGCGTTGCCAGCACTTCACCCATGCTGACGATGTCGCCGGCCAGGTGCGAAGTGATCAAGTGGCGCAGGGTGGAAATGTCCTGCGGCTCGAGGTTCTGAAACTGGCAACCGACGCGGCCGGTCTGGCGGTCGTAAGAACGGATCTGCAGTTCCACGTCCATCGCCAGCCCGAGGTTGTCGATGACGAATTGCAGACGCGCCTTGTGCACGTCGCCAGCCTTGAGCGGCAACTGCCCGGCGTTGAACGCCAGACCACCGGCCGACAGGTCGATGACCCGCGCTTCAACCGGTGTCCGGTCGGGGCCGAAAAAGCGCAGTTTGGCCGGGATTTTCACGCGGGCGTGTTGGCGCTGGGCTTCGGATTCATGCACTACGTTGGCGTTGACGGCGGTATTCATAGGGGCGATTTCCTTGTTAATTCAATAGGGGCGGGTCAGACCATCATCAGCAGCACGGCGACGAAAATGCTGCCGGCGGAGAAGGTCATGGTCCGAGACGACCAGGTGTTGAACCAACGTTGAAAGCTGGCGAGATCACGGGTCAGGGATGTGGGTTGGCGCGTCCAGGATTGTTGGTCGAGGCGGAAGAACACGTAGATCTTCACCAGCGCGCCGACGATCTGGTTGTAATAAAGAATCGCGGGATAAGCCGGGCCGATCCGGTGACCGGAGCACGACAGCAGCAGGGTCAGAATCAGGCGGGTGATGCCGATCCACAGCAGGTAAACGAGGATGAACGCGGTGCCGTATTTGAAGCTGGCAATGATCGCCACGGTCAGGCCGAGCAATGACGTCCACATCGATACGCGCTGGTCGAACAGCACCACCGAGGTGAAGGCGCCGAGGCGTTTCACACCCAGACCCAGCGCACGCGAGTTCTGGCGCAGGTTGTTGCCGTACCAGCGGAACATCAGTTTGCGGCTGGCCTTGATGAAGCTCTTTTCCGGCGGATGTTCAACGGTGTTGATCGCCGCGTCAGGCACGTAGAAGGTGTCGTAGCCAAGGCGCATCAGGCTGAACCAGCTCGACTTGTCGTCGCCGGTCAAAAACTTGAAACGGCCCAGACGCCAGTGTTGCAGCGAGTCGCTTTCAACGTCGGCGATGAATTCCGGGTTGGTCACCACAGACGCTTTGAACACCGACATACGCCCGGTCATGGTCAGCACGCGTTTGGACAGAGCCATCGAGCACATGTTGATGTGGCGCTGGGCGAAACGCAGCTTGTGCCATTCGCTCATGATGTAGCCGCCGCGCACTTCGCAGAATTCGTTGGTGGTCAGGCCGCCGACGTTGCCGAACAGCTGGAACCACGGCACGGTCTTGCGCACGGTGCCTTCGCCGAGCACGGTGTCGCCATCGATCACGGCGACCACGGCACGGTCGTCCGGCAGGTGACGGGAGATCGCGCGGAAACCGTAGGCCAGGCCATCACGTTTACCGGTGCCGGGAATGCGCACGAAGTCGAGCTTCACACGCTCTGGCGGATTCATCCGCGCCCACAGCGCCTTGACCAGCAGCTCATCGGACATTTCCACGATCGAGCAAACCACGGTGGTCGGCAGTTCGCAGTCGATGGCTTCGCGGATCACCGAGCTGTAGACCTGCGCTGTGGTCAGCGCGTCGATACGGAAACTGGTGACCATCAGAAACACATGCGACGGATCCGCCGCTTTACCCAGCTTGCGCACTTTACGGCGCAGGTGCGGGTAAACGATGTAGAGGAAAATCATGCCGCGCACAAAGTGCGTTGCACCCATCGAGTAGCGCCAGATACCCACGGCGCCAATCAGGAAAATGAAGTCCTTCGACTCGGAGTCGAACGTGGACGTGGGCAGCATCAAGGCCAGGCCCATCAGCAGACTGAGATAAAAAAGCCAGCCGGCGGATTGCAGAAAAAAATGTTTGAGCTTGCTCATCAGCGTCATCCGAAGGTGATGGAGGCTTCAAGCCGCAAGCGTGGTGCTTTTGCTTGCGGCTTGAAGCTTGAGGCTTGCTGCTGCCTTACCAGCAAATGCCTTCGGTACGGGTGCCAGCGTCGGTGGCCTTGGCCATGAAGCCGACCAGGTCGATGACCTGTTTGCCATGCGGCGCTTGTTGCGCCAGCGCACGGAATTTCTCGTCACGGTTGCCGAGGATGATCACGTCGGAGTTGTCGATCACCGAATCGAAGTCCGCGTTGAGCAGGGACGATACGTGCGGGATTTTCGACTCGATGTAGTCTTTGTTCGCGCCATGAACACGGGCGTACTCGACGTTGCTGTCGTAGATGCTCAGGTCGTAACCCTTGCCGATCAGCATCTCGGCCAGCTCGACCAGCGGGCTTTCGCGCAGGTCGTCGGTGCCGGCCTTGAAGCTCAAGCCGAGCAGGGCGACTTTGCGTTTGTCGTGGCTTTCAACGATGTCGAAGGCGTTCTGCACTTGCGATTCGTTACTGCGCATCAGCGAGTTGAGCAGCGGCGCTTCGACGTCCAGGGAACCGGCGCGGTAGGTCAGGGCGCGCACGTCTTTCGGCAGGCACGAACCGCCGAAGGCGAAGCCCGGGCGCATGTAGTACTGGGACAGGTTGAGGGTCTTGTCCTGGCAGACCACTTCCATCACTTCACGGCCATCGACGCCGACCGCTTTGGCGATGTTGCCGATCTCGTTGGCGAAGGTCACTTTGGTCGCGTGCCAGACGTTGCAGGTGTACTTGATCATCTCGGCGACAGCGATGTCCTTGCGGATGATCGGTGCGTCGAGTTCTTCGTACAGCGATTGCAGAACGTCGCCCGAAGCCTTGTCGAATTCGCCGATGACGGTCATCGGTGGCAGGTCGTAGTCGGCGATGGCGGTGGATTCACGCAGGAACTCAGGGTTGACCGCAACGCCGAAGTCGACGCCAGCCTTTTTGCCGGAGCAGTCTTCGAGAATCGGGATCACCACGTTGGCAACAGTGCCCGGCAATACGGTGCTGCGTACAACGATGGTGTGGCGGGTGGTTTTTTCACGCAGAACAAAACCGATCTCGCGGCACACCGCTTCGATGTAGTTCAGTTCGAGGTCGCCGTTCTTCTTGCTCGGCGTACCGACGCAGATCATCGACAGGTCAGTGTCACGAATCGCTTCGGCGAAGTTGGTCGTGCCACGCAGACGACCGGTCTGGATACCCTGTTGCAGAAGTTCGCCCAGGCCCGGTTCAACAATGGGGGATTTGCCAGCGTTGATCATGTCGATCTTGTCTTTGGCAACATCGACGCCAACCACGTCATGGCCACGTGCAGACAGGCAACCGGCACATACTGCGCCAACGTAACCCAAACCAAATATGCTGATGCGCATCGCAATTACCTCTGTATATATCAGGCCTTAGAAGGCCGGAGTTAATGGTGTTCAGCGTTCACTAGTGCACTCGAAAGTGCGGCTTACAGGCGCCACAATGCCGTGTGCAGGCATACAAAGTTCCGAGTGTCTAAATAAGTGCACTCAAGATGTGCGCAACCAGGCCTTATAGTTATGACTTGCCCTGTTATGCAGCGGATCTTCTTTCTGGAAGACTCTGGTGCATTCGTCTTGCGCGCTCGATGTCAGGCGAGAAGCCCGTAGATCAAGCGGTCTGGTGCTCAGGCGAGCACGTTTATAGGGGCGCGGCCATGGCCTTGCAGGGGATATTAATGCTGCGTATCTCCTGTCCTTCGTTTGTTTTGAGACTAGTTAGTCATCTAGGCAAGTTGCTGTGACAACTTGGTTACATGGCTATCTGCTCCGCGTAAGTTATCTCGTACAAACTCGGCGAGAATCGTTACCGGTGGTATGAACTACGCATTTGGACATAGTTCCAGTCCGCTCATCGCGCCATCTGAAATTTTTTGAAATATTGGCAAAGATGGCACTGGTCTCAATTTGATAGCACTTTCCGTTTCGCCCTTTATTGATAGGGGCATAATCGCGCTAGATAGTTTTGTGCCACTACTGTGAAAAAAGTTAGGTGCCACTACTGAAAAAAATGATCAGTGTCGAGTGAAACTAAAATTAGAAAAGACAGGGATTGTTTTTTGGCGCCATAAAAATGGCGAAACAAGGCGGGGAATTTTTGACAGCGTGCAGGCTGCACGACTCTTGATAGAAAGAGTCGTGCAATAGGCATGCTTTATTCGGGGGCGTGGTCGCGCAGAAAGACCAGATTGTCGGGTTTCGATTGTTCGGCGCTGTAGCGATAACCCTGCACATCGAACTGCTTGAGCTGGGCCGGATCGTTGATCTTTTCCTGAATCACAAAGCGGCTCATCAGGCCACGCGCTTTCTTCGCGTAGAAACTGATGATCTTGTACTGGCCGTTCTTCTGATCCTTGAACTCGGTGTTGATGATCCGCGCGTTCAGGGCGGTGCGTTTGACGGCCGAGAAGTATTCGTTGGACGCCAGGTTGAGCAGCACGTCGTCGCCCTGATCGGCCAGCGCTTCATTCAGCCATTCGCTGATGCGCGTGCCCCAGAAGGCGTAAAGGTCTTTGCCACGGGCGTTGGCCAGTTTGGTGCCCATTTCCAGGCGATACGGTTGCATCAGGTCGAGCGGGCGCAGCAGGCCATAAAGGCCGGAGAGCATGCGCAGGTACTTTTGCGCGTAATCGAAATCGGCTTCGCTGAAAGATTGCGCGTCGAGGCCGGTATAGACGTCGCCCTTGAAGGCGAGCAGCGCCTGCTTGGCGTTCTCCGGGGTGAACGCGGGCGTCCAGCTGCCGAAACGCGCGGCGTTGAGGCCGCCGATCTTGTCGGACACGTGCATCAGTTCGCTGATCTGCGCCGGGGTCAGCTCGCGCAATTGCTGGATCAGTTCCTGGGAATGGTCAAGGTATTGCGGCTGGGTGAAGCGCTGGGTCGCCGGCGGTGTTTCGTAATCGAGGGTCTTGGCGGGGGAAATCACCATCAGCATGAAGTCGTCTCCTTTAATCGTGGGGGCGATTCTAGGGGGTTGTCCGAGTTGACTCCAGCTATGAGCGTGATAGGTGATCGACGGCTTGGCGATGATCGTTCCCACGCTCTGCGTGGGAATGCCGCCTGTGACGCTCCGCGTCACCGTCGAGCTGGACGCGGAGCGTCCGGGGAGGCGTTACCACGCAGAGCGTGGGAACGATCATCGCAATGATTCAATGGAGGTACAGGTAGGAGCTGCCGAAGGCTGCGATCTTTTGATCTTTCTTTTGATCCACCCGCGATATAGTGCCGCGCGGGTTTTGTTATGGAGACGCCCCTTTGCGCATTGTTCTTTTATTCACCGCGTGGCTGTTGAGCTTCGGTGCCGCTGCGGCGCCGGGCGATGTGGCGACGCTGGATCGCAGCACCTGGCCGGAGCAGCTCAGCAGCCCGACGCTGTTCGACGTCGCCTCGCGTGCCGAAATCCTCATGTTCGCCCGTGGCCTGCTCGGCACCGAAGCGCTGGACGAAACCGCGCTGGCCCAGCGCCTCGGCCTGCGCACGGTGAATATCGACGCGGTCAACAGCCTGCGTCAGCGCCTCTGGCAGCGCCTGTTGGCCAACTACAACTACGCCCAGCAAAGCTGTGATCAGGACGCCTCGTTCTGCTTCCTCGTCGAAGACCTGCCGACCCTGCGCGAGCAAGCCGCCAAATTCGTCGTCAGCGATGACAGCTATTACACCAAGTGGGCCGAGCCGAGCCGGATCTTTCATGTGCAGTATCTCGATGAACTGATGCGCAAGGCCGCGCTGTTTCCGCAGACCAGCAGCGAAGTCGATCGTTTCGGCGACTACGAGCGCAACGGCGACGAGATGCACGACCGGCTGTTTCTGCTGACTTTCGACAGCGCCGCGAATCTGCAACCGGACAATACCGACTGGCTCACCGGCTACCTGCGCAAAGCCAATCTGAGCGGCACGTTCTTTGTGTTGGGCAAGGATATTCAGGCACGCCTGAGCGATCGGTCGGTGAGCAGCCTGCAAACCGAGTTCTCCAGACAGTGCGTCGGCGTGCAGGGCTGGGAGTTCCGCTCCCACAGCCACTGGCAGGACTGGCAGGATTCCGTGCGGCGCAGCGCCGATCTGGTGAAGAACAAACTGCCGGAAAACTACGTACCGCTGTTCCGTCCGCCGGACGGCCAGCGCCGCGGTGATGCGCAAGGTTTCTTCAACACTCAGGGCCTGCAAGTGGCGCTGTGGGACATTGATGCTCAGGACGGTGCCGGCAAACTCAAGGGCACGCCGAGCGCGCAACGGGTGCTGACCCTGATGCTGTTGTGGCGTCACGGGGTGATCAATTTCAATATGAAACAGGACGCGGTGAAGACCTCGTTGCCGTGGCTGATCACGCAAACCGCGCAGAGCGGCATCGGTTGGGAAGACTGTCAGGACGCGTTTCGCTGAGAAACGCTAAAAGCCCGGAAACATTGGGCTTGGGGTGATTTTTTCAGAGAATTTGCTGCAGGTGGACTTCCGACTCTAACGGTGTCGACGGAGTCCGCCAAGGGCTTTTCGTCACTTTGCAAAATAAACTTAAAAAAACCGTCAAAGTACTTTTTTATGTCATCGGTTTTGGAGTATTACGAAGACAGACCGCCGAAACCTGCAACACAGGTGGCGTCTTCCAAGACCCGTTTGTTTGCAGTCACTTGAATCTCCGCAGGTGAGATTTCGGCAGTCACTTCGAGGCGCAGCACCGCTCAGGTATTGCGTCTACTGGCTCTGACATAGGTGACCGAGTATGGATGATCACGGACGTAGCCCTTCCTCCAACCAGCCAATCCTGTATGTACTCGATACCAACGTATTGATTCACGATCCAAACGCCCTGCTGAATTTCGAAGAACACCACGTCGCGATCCCGATGACCGTGCTTGAAGAGCTGGACAAGCTCAAGAGCGGGCATCACAGCGTGGCCGCTGAATGCCGACAGGCCATCCGGCTGATCGACAAAACCCTGGGCGATGCGTCCCCGGAAGATGTCGAACTGGGTGTGCCGATCCAGCGCGGCAAGGGCGGGCCGAAGGGCTTGCTGTCAATTCTGATGAGCAAGCAGGCCGAATCGAACCTGATTCTGCCCGAGCATCTGAACGACAACAAAATCATCAACCAACTGATCGACCTGCACACCCGCGACCCGAAAAAACCGGTGGTGCTGGTCACCAAAGACATCAACATGCGCCTCAAGGCGCGTGCCTGCGGTATCGCCTCCGAGGACTACAGCACCGACCAACTGGTCGACGACGTGTCCCTGTTGCCGAACGGCTACCACAACATGACCGGCTCCTTCTGGGACCGCGTGAGCAAGGTCGAAACCCGTCAGGATCACGGCCGCACCTGGCACCAGGTACAACTGATCGACAACCTGCCGGCCGTGCACATCAACGAGTTCATCATTGATGAACAGGGCTTCGTCGGCTGGATCAAGGAGATTGAAGAAGACCGCCTGCTGATTCTCGACCTGCACCAGGAACCGTTGCTGCACCAGGAAGCGTGGGGGCTGAAACCGCGCGACATCTATCAAAGTCTGGCGCTGTACGCGCTGCTCGACCCGGACATTCATCTGGTCAACCTGTCGGGTGCGGCAGGCTCCGGTAAAACCATTCTGGCGCTGGCCGCTGCGATCGAGCAGACCATGGTCAGCAAGCGTTATCGTCGCATCATCGCCACTCGCAGTGTGCAGGGCCTGGATCAGGAAATCGGCTTCCTACCCGGCACCGAAGCGGAAAAAATGGAGCCTTGGCTGGGCGCCATCACCGACAACCTCGAAGCCTTGCACATGGATGACGAAAACACCCATGGCAGCGTCGACTACATCCTCAGCAAAGTGCCGCTGCAGTTCAAATCGCTCAACTACATTCGTGGTCGCAGCTTCCAGCAGAGCCTGATCCTGATCGACGAATGCCAAAACCTCACACCGCACCAGATGAAAACCATCATCACCCGTGCCGGCGCCGGTTCGAAAGTGGTGTGCCTGGGCAACCTCGCACAGATCGACACCCCTTACCTGTCCGCGACCAGCTCCGGGCTGACCTACCTGACCGAACGCTTCAAGGATTTCCCGAACGGTGTGCACATCACCCTGCAAGGGGTGCCTCGCTCGATCCTGGCTGAATACGCCGAAACCCACCTGTAACTGCATCACAACCAAAACCGGGCGGCCCCAAAACCGCCCGGTTTTTTATGGCCACCACCAATCCCGTAGGAGCAAGGCTTGCCCGCGAAGAGGGAGTGTCAGTCGGCCATTATTCACCTGACATATCCCTTTCGCGGGCAAGCCTTGCTCCTACAAAGGATTTGCGGGGTGACGGTAATCTCACTCGCAGAAATTTGACCCGCAGGTTTACAATCCCCGCTCCTGATCAGGAGTAATCCCGTGCTGACTCATCTCGATTCCCAAGGTCGCGCCAACATGGTCGACGTCACCGAAAAAGCCGTGACGTTCCGTGAAGCGACGGCCCAAGCGCTGGTGCGCATGCTCCCCGAAACGCTGCAGATGATCGTCAGCGGCGGCCATCCTAAGGGTGACGTGTTTGCCGTGGCGCGCATTGCCGGCATTCAAGCGGCGAAGAAAACCAGCGATCTGATTCCCCTGTGCCACCCGCTGATGCTTACCGGCGTCAAAGTCGAACTCAGCGCTGACGGCGCAGACACCGTGCGCATCGTCGCCCGTTGCAAACTGTCCGGGCAGACCGGCGTCGAGATGGAAGCACTGACCGCCGCCAGCGTCGCCGCCCTGACCATCTACGACATGTGCAAAGCCGTCGATCGCGGCATGACCATTGAAAGCGTGCGTCTGCTGGAGAAGGTCGGCGGCAAGAGCGGGCACTTTCAAGCGGAGCAGCCATGAACCTGACCGTGAGGTTTTTTGCCCGTTACCGTGAAGCGCTGGGCGTGGATTCGCTGAAGATTGAAGGCGATTTCGCCACCGTCGATGACGTGCGTGCATTGCTTGCGCAACGGGATGGCGCTGAAGTTCTGAGCGAGCAGAACCTGATGTGCGCACGCAACGAAGACCTCTGCCAGCTCGACGAGCCGGTGGTCGATGGCGACGAAGTGGCGTTTTTCCCCACCGTGACCGGAGGCTGAGCCATGGCGATTCGTGTGCAGGCCACGCCGTTCGACCCGGGCGCTGAAGTCAACGCGATGCACGCGGCCAACGTCGGTGTTGGCGCGGTGGTGAGTTTTGTCGGCTACGTGCGCGACTTCAACGATGGACTGGATGTGGCGGGGATGTTCCTAGAACACTATCCGGGCATGACCGAAAAAGCCCTCGGAAAAATCGCCGTCGAAGCCGAGCAGCGCTGGCCGCTGCTGAAACTGGAGGTGCTGCATCGCATCGGCGCGCTCGAGCCGGGCGAGCCGATCGTGTTCGTCGGCGCCGCCAGTGCCCATCGTCAGGCCGCATTCGATGCCTGCGCTTTTGTCATGGACTACTTGAAAACCCGTGCACCGTTCTGGAAGAAAGAAAACACCAGCGACGGCCCGCGTTGGGTTGAAGGGCGGGACAGTGATCATGCGGCGGCGGATCGCTGGAAAAAGTAATTCCTCTAGCGCCTTTAAATCCGCTATCGCGAGCAGGCTCACTCCTACAGTTGGAATGCGTTCCCCCTGTAGGAGTGAGCCTGCTCGCGATGACGTCATCTGCAACACCAAAAACCTCTCTCTCTGCCCGATTGACTGGCTATACATATAAGTCCAATATGGATTTATAAGTACAAAAAACATCTCCCTCCGATTCAGCTCTTTCTTGCCAAACCAACAACAACCCGCGAGAGAACGAACATGAAGAAACTCCCCCTCATCACCGGTCTGGCCCTCAGCCTGTTGTCCTGCGCCAGCGTGTTCGCCGCCGAGCAAACCCTGCGCATCGGCATCGAAGCCGCTTACCCGCCATTCGCCTCGAAAACCGACAAGGGCGAGATCGTCGGCTTCGACTACGACATCGGCAACGCCCTGTGCGCGCAGATGAAGGTCAAGTGCGTGTGGGTCGAAGGTGAGTTCGACGGTCTGATTCCTTCGCTGAAAGTGAAGAAGATCGACATGGCGCTGTCGTCGATGACCATCAACGAAGACCGCAAGAAGTCGGTGGATTTCACCCACAAGTATTACTTCACTTCGTCGCGCCTGGTGATGAAGGAAGGCGCCAGCGTTGATGATCAGTACGCCAGCCTCAAGGGCAAGAACGTTGGCGTGCAGCGTGCGACCACCACTGATCGTTACGCCACCGAGGTGTTCGAACCGAAGGGCATCAACGTCAAGCGCTACAGCAACAACGAAGAGATTTACATGGATCTGGCGGCGGGGCGGCTGGATGCGATTTTCGCTGACACCATTCCGCTGAATGACTTTTTGACGATGCCGCGCGGCAAGGGCTATGCGTTTGTCGGGCCTGAGTTGAAGGATCCGAAGTACGTCGGCGAGGGCGCGGGGATTGCGGTGCGCAAGGGCAATGCGGAACTGGTCAGCCAGTTGAATGGCGCGATTGATGGTATTCGCGCGAGTGGCGAGTATCAGAAGATTTCCGAGAAGTATTTCAAGTCCGACATTTACGGCGACTGATAGTCCGCTTTCGCGAGCAGGCTCACTCCTACATTTGGAATGCGTTCCCCTTGTAGGAGTGAGCCTGCTCGCGATGGCGTCAGAGAAATCACCGCAAATCTCTAGCCCTTCATTTCCTTCAAATGCTTGTACACCGTCGCCCGCCCCATGTTCAGCACATTGGCCACGTAGTTCGAGGCGCTCTTGCCCTTGAACGCGCCCTCGGCGTGCAGCGCCAGCACCAGTTCGCGTTTGTGATCGCGGGTCAGCACATTCAGGCTCAACTGCCGCTCGCGCAGCCAGGCGTGGAGGAAGGTGTTGATGCGTTCCTGCCAGTCATCGCGAAACAGTGAATCCGGCTGCGGGATCAGTTTGCTCGGCGACAGGAACAGATCCAGCGCCGCCTTGGCATTCTCGAACAGCGAAATATTCAGATTGATGCACAGCACCGCCAACGGCAAACCTTCGCTGTCGCGCAGGACGCTGCTCAGGCTGCGAATCTTCTGACCGTCCCAGTTGAGCTTTTCGTACGGGCCAATGTTCCTGTCGCTGACGTCCTCGCTGAGCATGTCTTCCAGCGATGAGTCGTCACCAATCTCGCGTTTCGACAGGTTGTTGGCGATGTAATCGACCTTCTGCGTGCGCAGGTCGTGCAGCACCACTTCGGCGTGCGGAAAGAACAGCGTGGCGATGGCGTCGGCGATGGCGCGGAAGTTATCCAGCGCCGGATCGAATTCGGGGGCGGTCATGACAGTGGAGCTCCAGGCAGCGTCAGCGCCCCCGTGAACAGGAGGCGCTGCGAGTGTGCCGCAATCCGTTGAGCGAGTCATCCTGACGGGCATTCAAGCGAGGCGGGCAGGGGAGAGCATGGCGCTGGTCAGGCCGAAGTTGCGCAAGTGCTCGGGCAGAGGTTCGCCACGAACCAGCGCCGCGCTGGCCTGGCCCATCGCCGGTGAAGTCTGAATGCCGTAACCACCCTGCGCCGCGACCCAGAACAGCCCTGGCACCTGCGGATCGAAACCGCTAAGCAAATCACCGTCGGCGACGAAACTGCGCAGGCCGGCCCAGGTGCGGGTCGGGCGGCGGATGGTCAGCGTGGTGGCTTCTTCGATCTGGTAAATGCCCATGGCAATGTCCAGTTCTTCCGGTTGCACGTCGTGGGGTTCGACCGGATCGGCGTTGGCCGGTGAGCCGAGGAACATGCCGGCATCGGGTTTCATATAGAAGGATTCGTCGAGGCTGACCAGCATCGGCCAGTGATGAATGTCGACGCCTTCGGGGCCGGCAAAGATAAAGGCGGCGCGGCGTTTCGGTTGCAGGCCCAGCGGCTTGGCGCCGGCCAGTGCGCCGATCTTGTCAGCCCAGGCGCCGGCGGCGTTGATGATCACTGGCGCGCTAAAGTTCTGGCCGTTGGTTTGTACGTGCCAGAGGCCGTCGGCGTCGCGGCTCAGGCCGAGCACTTCGCAGTCGGTATGCACTTCGCCGTGGTTGCGACGGATGCCGCGCAGGTAGCCCTGATGCAGGGCATCGGTGTCGATGTCGCTGGCGCTCGGGTCGTAGATCGCGCCGTGGACTTTTTCCCGACGCAGGATTGGCAGGCGCGCGCAGGCTTCGTCGGCAGTGAGCAGTTGCATCTCAGGCACGGTGGCTTTGGCGCTGAGGTATTGGTTGTTGAGTTCGGCGTTGTCACCGGTGAAGTCCACGGTCATTTCGCCACGTGGGGTCAGCAGTGGGTGTTCGCAGAAACCGCTGGGTGGATTATCGAAGAATGCGCGGCTGGCTTGGGTCAGGGCGCGGACTTGCGGCGTACCGTAGGCAGCGGTGAACAGTGCGGCGGAGCGTCCGGTGGAGTGATAGGCCGGGTGCGACTCACGTTCGAGCACGATGACTTTAGCCTGCGGCGACAGCCAGAACCCGGTGGAAGCGCCGGCAATCCCGCCGCCGATGATGATGAAATCTGCCTGGCTCATGAAAAACTCCAAAGCTATCGTGGCTCTCTGGGATCTGCCATTGGCAACTCCCCAATCAGAATGCGATCCCTGTAGGAGCTGCCGAAGGCTGCGATCTTTTGATCTTGTTTTTTTCAGGATCAAGATCAAAAGATCGCAGCCTTCGGC
>NZ_JASCPK010000060.1:0-33254 GCF_029959385.1 Pseudomonas sp. PS01303 | reverse complement strand
TGAGTTCCCTGAAGGGCCGTCGAAGACTACGACGTTGATAGGTTGGGTGTGTAAGCGCTGTGAGGCGTTGAGCTAACCAATACTAATTGCCCGTGAGGCTTGACCATATAACACCCAAGCAATTTGACTACTCGAAAGAGCATCAGATTGCGGTGTGTGAAGACGAAACGAACCGAAAGTTCGATGTTCACAAACACCGAAAGCTATCACATACCCAATTTGCTGAAGCGAGGCCAACTGGCCACGACTCAGTACCCGAATTTCTTGACGACCATAGAGCGTTGGAACCACCTGATCCCATCCCGAACTCAGCAGTGAAACGATGCATCGCCGATGGTAGTGTGGGGTTTCCCCATGTGAGAGTAGGTCATCGTCAAGATTAAATTCCGAAACCCCAATTGCGAAAGCAGTTGGGGTTTTGTTTTGCCCGCAGGAAAGTTCCTACAGCATTCAACGGCGTCGTCCGGCTGTCACAACCTGCTGACAATGCTAAGGTTCTGCCCTGGCTTTCGCACTTTTCCAAGGAATCCTTTATGCCGGGCGCCCAGTCCCTCAACGCTGCATTCATGGTGGTTCAAAGCAATAGCCTGGACGAACTGCGCAGCCTGGTGATCAGCATAATGCGGCGCTATCCACTGGCGCCCTTGGAAAACGAAATTGCCCTCGTACAAAGCAACGGCATCGCCCAGTGGCTCAAATTGGCCTTGGCTGAAGACCCTGAAGAGGACGACCTCGGTGGCTGCGGTATTGCCGCTGCTATCGATGTGCAGCTGCCGGGCAGCTTCATGTGGCAGCTGTACCGGATGGTGTTGGGCCGTGATGAAATCCCACCGAAATCCCTGCTCGATAAAGCCCCGCTGACCTGGCGCCTGATGCGCTTGCTACCTCAAGTGATCGAGCGCCCGCATTTCGAGCCGCTGCAACGCTTCCTCACTCACGACACTGACTTGCGTAAGCGTTACCAGTTGTCCGAGCGACTGGCGGATCTCTTTGACCAGTACCAGGTCTATCGGGCCGACTGGCTCGAAGATTGGGCCGAAGGACTGCACCAAATCCGAAATGTCCGAGGTGAAATAAAGCCACTGGCGCCCGCGAGCTGCTGGCAGGCTGAACTGTGGTGTGCGCTGCTGGAAGATGTCGGTGAACAAGGCATGGCGCAAAGTCGCGCCGGTGTTCATCAACGATTTATCGAGCGCATCAACACCCTTAAAGAGGCACCCGCCGGCCTGCCCTCGCGAGTGATCGTTTTCGGGATTTCTTCGTTGCCCGCTCAAGTGCTCGAAGCATTGGCCGGGCTCGCACGTTTCAGTCAGGTTCTGCTTTGTGTGCACAATCCATGTCGCCACCATTGGGCCGATATCGTTGCCGATAAGGATCTGCTGCGACACCAGTACAAACGCCAGGCACGCAAGAGCGGTATGCCCGTCGTACTCGATCCGGACGCTTTGCACCAACACGCCCATCCGCTGCTAGCTGCATGGGGCAAGCAGGGCCGCGACTACATCAACCTGCTCGACAGCTACGACGATCCCAACAGTTATCGCGCGGCTTTCCGAGACGGTCGCATCGACCTGTTTAGCGACACGCAACCCGAGAACCTGCTCAACCAACTCCAGAACGACATCCTCGAACTGCGCCCGCTCAACGAGACACGCGAGCTCTGGCCAGCTGTAGATCTGAAACACGACCAATCGATCCGTTTTCACATTGCTCACAGCGCCCAGCGTGAAGTGGAAATCCTTCACGACCAACTCCTCGCACGCTTCAGTGCCAATCCCGATCTGCGTCCCCGTGATGTAATCGTGATGGTGCCGGACATCGACAGCTACGCGCCGCACATCCGCGCCGTATTCGGCCAGCTTGATCGCCATGATCCGCGATTCATTCCATTCACCTTGGCGGATCAGGGCCAACGCGGCCGTGACCCCTTGCTGATTGCAGTCGAGCATCTGCTAAAGCTGCCAGACAGCCGCTTCCCCGTCAGCGAAATCCTCGACCTGCTCGACGTTCCTGCACTGCGCGCTCGTTTCGGTGTGGAAGAACGCGACCTGCCGACGCTGCATCGCTGGATCGAAGGCGCCGGTGTGCGTTGGGGCATGAGCGCCGAACAACGCGCAGGCCTCGGTTTGCCGGATGAGCTGGAGCAGAACAGCTGGCACTTCGGCCTGCGCCGGATGCTGCTGGGTTACGCCGTCGGCAGTGCGAATGCCTGTGCCGGTATCGAACCCTATGATGAAATCGGCGGACTGGACGCCGCGTTGATCGGGCCATTGGTGGCACTACTCGATGCCTTGGAACTCGCTCGTCAGGAATTGATGCAACCGGCTCAACCCAAAGAGTGGGGCTACCGGTTGCAGGCGCTGATGCAATTGTTCTTCAAAGCCAGCAACGAGCATGACGACTATTTGCTTACCCAACTCGAAGAACTGCGCGAAACCTGGCTGGAGACGTGCGAGGCCGTCGGTCTCGACGATGAGTTACCGCTGACTGTCGTCCGTGAAGCCTGGCTCGCCGGTCTGGATCAGGGGCGTTTATCGCAGCGTTTCCTCGCCGGTGCGGTGAACTTTTGCACGCTGATGCCCATGCGTGCGATCCCGTTCAAACTGGTCTGCCTGCTGGGGATGAACGATGGCGATTATCCGCGTGCACAACCGCCGCTCGACTTCGATTTGATGGGCAGCGATTACCGTCCCGGCGACCGTTCGCGGCGTGAGGATGACCGTTATCTGTTGCTCGAAGCATTGCTGTCAGCGCGCAATCAGCTCTACATCAGTTGGGTCGGCCGCAGCATTCGCGACAACAGCGAGCGGCCTGCTTCGGTGCTGATCGGCCAGTTACGCGATCACCTCGCCAGCGGCTGGCGATTGCTCGACGAGACCCAGGATATTTTGAGCGCCATGACCGAGGAGCATCCGTTGCAACCGTTCAGTTCGCGCTATTTTCATGAGGGCGATCAGCTCTTCAGCTATGCCAGCGAATGGCAGGTGCTGCACCAACAGCACGGATCTCAAACCGCTGTGGAACTGCTTGCGCCCTATGTCCAAGAGGAACCGTTGACCCTCGCCCTGTTACAGGACTTCTTGCGCAACCCGGTTCGACACTTTTTCACCCAGCGCCTCAAGGTCTATTTCGAAGCCGCCGAGGCGCCGCTCGCGGACGAAGAGCCGTTCGTGCTCGACGCTTTGCAGCGCTACACGCTCAGCGACAGTCTGCTCGAAGCCGCAATGAGGCAGCCGGACAATATCGATCAGGCCCTCGAATCTCAGGCCCGTCGCCTGCAAAACAGTGGTCTGCTGCCAATGGCCGGTTTTGGCGAATGCCTGCAACGCGAGCTGATCGAGCCGCTGCCGGACTTGCTGCAACGCTACCAACAACTGCTGACGTTGTGGCCGACCCCGCTGACCAGCGCAATTCCGATCAGCCTTGAATTGCAGGGCTTGCGCCTTGAAGGCTGGCTCTCGGGTTTGCATGAGCGCGCCGATGGTGGCCTGCTGTCGGTCACAACCATTCCCAACAGTATTGGCTCGATCAAAAGCCGCAAATGGCATCGTCTGACCAAGCCGTGGGTCAACCATCTGGTGGCCTGTGCCAGCGGACTTTCGTTAACCACAGCGCTGGTGGCCAGTGACGATTCACTGCTGTTGGAGCCCATGGAAAAAGACCGCGCGGTTCGCATCCTCAGCGATCTACTGCTCGCCTGGCAGACCGGCATGCGCCAACCGCTGCCGATTGCAGTAAAAACGGCGTTCGCCTGGCTGTCCCAGACCGACCCACTCAAGGCCGAAGCCGCCGCGCGCAAAGCGTACGAAGGTGACGGCCAGACCAGTGAAGGTGAGCGCCGCGAAAGCCCGGCCTTGTCTCGACAGTTTGCCGACTTCGATGCCTTGCTCGCTGATGAGACATTCTCTGGTTGGTGCGACGCGCTCTATCGGCCACTGCTGGAAGCGCCTTGGCGTTCGTTGTCCAGTGAAGGAGCGCGCGCATGAGCAGCAAAACTCCACTGGCACTGGCCTTCCCGCTGCACGGCAGCCAACTGATCGAAGCCAGCGCCGGCACCGGCAAGACGTTCACCATTTCTGCACTCTATCTGCGGCTGATCCTTGGTCACGGCGGCGACACCAATGGCTTCGGTCGCGACCTGCTGCCACCACAAATTCTCGTGGTGACCTTCACGGACGCAGCGACCAAAGAACTGCGCGAGCGGATCCGCACGCGTCTGGCCGAAGCTGCGCGATTCTTCCGCGACGAGACGCCGGCGCCCGACGCGCTCATCGCCGAACTGCGCGAACAGTTCGAGCCACAACAATGGCCCGGCTGCGCCAATCGCCTCGACATCGCCGCACAGTGGATGGATGAAGCCGCCGTTTCGACGATTCACAGTTGGTGCCAGCGCATGCTGCGCGAGCACGCATTCGACAGCGGCAGCCTGTTTACTCAATCGCTGGAAACCGATCACAGTGATCTGCTCGGCGAAGTACTGCGCGATTACTGGCGGCTGTTCTGCTACCCGATGCAGGGCGATGCGCTGAACTGGGTTCGCAACAATTGGGGTGGGCCGGCAGCGCTGTTGCCGCGTGTCCGTGGACTGTTCGCCAGCGAGCGCGACAGCGACGAAGGCAAGGCGCCCGCCGAGCTGATCGAGGAATGCTTGCTGGAGCGTCGCGCAGCATTGGTCGAGCTGAAAATGCCTTGGCGGCAGTGGGCCGATGAGTTGCTCGCCATCTGTCATCAAGGCGTTGCCAGCAAAACCGTCGACGGTCGCAAGATGCAGGCGCGCTACTTTGAACCTTGGTTCGAGAAGCTAAATAGCTGGGCCGAAGATGAATCCATGGAGCAACTGGATATCGGCACCGGCTTCACCCGACTGACCCCCGACGGCATGGCCGAAGCGTGGAAAGGTCAGGCCCCGAGTCATCCGGGGCTGGATGCCATGCCCGCACTCAAGTCGAGTCTGGATGGCTTGCCCACGCCAGACGCCGCCGTCCTGCAGCACGCCGCGAAATGGGTGGGCGCGCGCTTCGAAGAAGAGAAGCGTCGCCGCGCCGAAATGGGCTTCGACGACATGCTCTTGCGCCTCGATGCTGCGCTGCAATCAGAAGGTGGCGAGCGTCTCGCAACGCTGATTCGCGAGCAGTTCCCGGTAGCGCTGATCGACGAATTCCAGGACACCGATCCGGTGCAGTACCGCATCTTCGAAAGCATCTATCGCATCGAGGAAAACAGTCCTGACACTGGCCTGTTTCTGATCGGCGATCCCAAGCAGGCGATCTACGCCTTCCGTGGTGCGGACATTTATACCTATCTGCGCGCGCGCAAGGCTACGACCGGCCGCTTGCATACCCTGGGCACCAACTTCCGTTCCAGCCACGGCATGGTCAAAGCGGTCAATCACGTATTCGAACGCGCCGAGTCCCGCGAGCTGGGACGCGGCGCGTTTTTGTTCCGCGAGAAAAGTGGCGAGAACCCGGTACCGTTTCAACCCGTCGACTCGCAAGGCCGCAAGGAGCATCTGCAGATTGCCGGGCAGGAAGTCGCGGCGCTGAACGTCTGGCAGTTGTCCAGCGATCAGCCGTTGTCCGGCGCGGTGTATCGCCAACAGTTGGCTGCCGCCTGCGCCAGTGAAATCACCGCGTTGCTCAATGGCGGGCAAACCGGTCAGGCCGGATTTGTGCAGGATGGCAAAGACTTCAAAGGCCTGCGTCCTTCCGATATCGCGATTCTGGTTCGTGACGGCAAAGAGGCGCAGGCCGTTCGTGGTGAATTGGCCGCCCGTGGCGTGCGCAGCGTTTATCTGTCCGACAAGGATTCCGTGTTTGCTGCGCAGGAAGCCCGAGACTTGCTGTCTTGGCTCAAGGCTTGTGCCGAGCCTGACGTTGAACGTTCTCTGAAAGCCGCGCTGGCCTGCATCACGCTGAACCTGCCGCTGGCCGAACTGGAGCGTCTGAATCAGGACGAACTGGTGTGGGAATCCCGCGTCATGCAGTTCCGTGGCTATCGCGAGTTGTGGCGCAAACAGGGCGTGCTGCCGATGCTGCGGCGTCTGCTGCATGACTTCCATTTGCCGCAGACATTGATTGCCCGCAGTGATGGCGAGCGCGTGCTGACCAACCTGCTGCACTTGTCCGAATTGATGCAGCAAGCCGCTGCTGAACTCGACGGCGAACAAGCGCTGATCCGGCATCTGGCCGAGCTGCTGGCCTTGTCCGGGCAGGCCGGCGAAGAACAGATTCTGCGCCTCGAAAGTGATGAGCAATTGGTCAAAGTGGTGACCATCCACAAGTCGAAAGGCCTGGAATATCCTTTAGTATTCCTGCCGTTCATCTGCTCGGCCAAACCGGTCGACGGTAGCCGCTTGCCGCTGCATTACCACGACGCGACAGGCAACGCTCAATTGAGTCTGAAGCCGACGCTCGAGCTGATTGCGCTGGCCGATGACGAGCGTCTGGCTGAAGACCTGCGTTTGCTTTATGTAGCGCTGACGCGTGCGCAACACGCCTGCTGGTTGGGCGTGACCGATCTAAAACGCGGCAATAACAACAGTTCGGTGCTGCACCTTTCAGCGCTGGGCTATTTATTGGGCGGTGGTGCGTCGTTGGGTGAGTCCAGCGGTTTGAATAGCTGGCTGCGAGATTTGCAGCAGGATTGCCCGGCGATCAGCGTCGGTGAAATGCCGCCGGCCAGCGCCGAACATTACGAACCTGCGCGCAACGAAGCGGTTCTCAGCGCCACGCTTGTGCCCAAGCGCAAGGCCAGCGAGAACTGGTGGATCGCCTCGTACAGTGCGCTACGCATCAGCGACGTTTTGAGCGTCGGCAGCGATGAGGCGCCGGACAGTCCGCAGGCGCAAAAGCTCTTCGATGACGAACGCCTCGATCCGGATGCACCACGCGAAATCATCGCCGGCGGTGCCGATATCCATCGCTTCCCGCGTGGCCCCAATCCCGGGACATTCCTTCACGGTTTGCTGGAGTGGGCAGGGGATGACGGTTTCGCCGTCACGCCCAAAGCCGTGGAAGACGCGATCGGCCGGCGTTGCAACCTGCGCGGCTGGGAAGGCTGGATCACCACGTTGAGCGACTGGTTGCAACACCTCCTCAAATCGCCGCTGCCGATCGGCGCCGGCCAACCGCCGGTGGTGCTTGAGCAGTTAACGCAGTATCGCGTCGAGATGGAATTCTGGTTCGCCAGCCATAAAGTCGATGTGCTCAAACTCGATGAGCTGGTACGTCAGCACACCCACAATGGCGTGGCGCGGGTGGCTGCCGAACCTGTGCAGCTCAACGGCATGTTCAAGGGCTTTATCGACCTGACCTTCGAACACGATGGCCGTTACTACGTGGCCGACTACAAATCCAACTGGCTGGGCGTCGATGATTTCGCCTACACCGAGCAAGCCATGGAGCGGTCGATTCTCGACAACCGTTACGACCTGCAATACGTCTTGTACCTGTTGGCCTTGCACCGTCAGCTTAAGGCGCGGTTGCCCGACTATGACTACGACCGGCATGTCGGTGGTGCGCTTTATCTTTTCCTGCGTGGCACCCGCGCAGACAGTCGCGGGGTGTACTTCGCCCGGCCACCCCGTGAATTGATCGAACGTCTGGATCGGCTGTTTCAGGGCAAACCCGAGCCCAAGGCCGAACCCGCGTGGGAACAGGGAGTCTTGCTATGAGCCGCACCTTCGCCGATCTTCTGCCGACGCCTTTGGCCGCCGACAGCCTGTCGAGACTTTCGCCGCTGACCCGTGCCGAAGACTTGTTGCTCTTGCTTACCCGCTGGGTCGAGCGCGGCTGGCTGCGTGCACTGGACAAGGCATTCGTCGCGTTTCTGCATGAGCTCGAACCGGACACTGATCCGCTGGTGTTGCTCGCGGCCGCACTGACCAGCCATCAACTCGGCCATGGTCACGTTTGTCTGGATTTGTTTGAAACCCTCAAAGCGCCGGATTTTGCGCTGTCATTGCCGCCCGAAGGCGATGTGCAGGGTGGCGTCTTGTTGCTGCCTTCGCAATTGCTTGAGGCGCTCGACGGTGCTCATTGGTGCAAGGCTCTGGCTGGCAGCGCTCTGGTCGCCCTGGCTGCCGATACCAGTGAGGCGGCTCAGCAACGCCCGCTGGTGTTGTCCTCGAAGCGTCTTTACTTGCGGCGCTACTGGGCTTACGAGCGGCGTATCGATTCCGCGTTGCGCCAGCGTCTCGCCCAATCCGAAACGACGCCGGCCGATCTGCCGCAGCGACTCAATGAACTGTTCGGTTCAGCCAAGTCCGGCGAGGTGATCGACTGGCAAAAGCTCGCTTGTGCGCTCGCCACGCGCGGTGCCTTCAGCATCGTCACCGGCGGCCCCGGCACCGGCAAAACCACCACTGTCGTGCGTTTGCTGGCGCTGCTGCAGGCGCCGGCGGTGGAGGCTGGCCATCCGTTGCGCATTCGCCTGGCAGCGCCCACCGGTAAAGCCGCCGCACGCTTGACCGAGTCGATCAGCCAGCAAGTGCAATCGCTGAAAGTCAGCGAAGACGTGCGGGCGAAAATCCCTTGCGACGTGACTACCGTGCACCGTTTGCTCGGCAGTCGTCCGGGCACCCGACATTTCCGCCATCACGCCGGTAATCGTCTACCGCTGGATGTGCTGGTGGTCGACGAAGCCTCGATGATCGACCTGGAAATGATGGCCAATCTGCTCGACGCCTTGCCGGCCCATGCGCGACTGGTGTTGCTCGGCGACAAGGATCAGTTGGCGTCCGTGGAGGCAGGTGCGGTGTTGGGTGATCTGTGCCGCGATGCCGAGGGTGGTTGGTACAACCGGCAAACCCGCCAATGGCTGGAGTCGGTCAGCGGTGAGTCGTTGCAGGACAGTGGTCTGCACGAAGATTTCGACGGCTCGCATCCGCTGGCTCAGCAAGTGGTGATGTTGCGTCACTCGCGGCGTTTCGGTGAAGGCAGCGGCATCGGTCAACTGGCGCGTCGGGTCAATCAGCAGCTCCCGGAAGAGGCGCGGCAATTGCTCGCGGCGGGGCACTATGACGATGTGTTTTCGCTGCCGCTCAAGGGTGAGCACGATCACAAACTGGAGCGGCTGTTGCTCGACGGTCATGGCGAGGGCCCGCAGGGGTATCGGCATTACCTGAGCGTGTTGCGCAATCAACGCCCTGCATCTGGCAAACCGCTGGAACATCCGGACTGGATTCTCTGGGCCCGCGACGTCTTGCAGGCGTTCGACACCTTCCAGTTGTTGTGCGCGGTACGCAAAGGCCCGTGGGGCGTTGAAGGTTTGAACCAGCGCATCACCGCCGCGTTGCTCAAGGTGCGGCTGATCGAGCACGACCAGCAATGGTACGAAGGTCGGCCGGTGCTGATGACCCGCAACGATTACGGTCTGGGCTTGATGAACGGCGACATCGGCATCGCCCTCAAACTGCCGGAACGTGAAGGGCCCGACGCCGGCAAACCGGTGCTGCGCGTGGCGTTTCCGCGCAATGACGGTCAGGGCGGCGTGCGTTTCGTCCTGCCGAGCCGACTCAACGATGTAGAAACCGTGTACGCCATGACCGTACACAAATCTCAGGGCTCTGAGTTCGCCCACACCGCGTTGATCCTGCCGGATGCCTTGAATCCGGTGCTGACCAAGGAGTTGATCTACACCGGAATCACCCGCGCCAAGCACTGGTTCACCCTGATCGAGCCGCGTGCCGGGGTATTTGAAGAGGCCGTACAACGCAAGGTCAAACGCCTCAGCGGACTGATGCTGGAACTGGAGGAGGGCGCCCAGTCTCCTGAATGATAATCGCGATGACGGCCAGCGGTTTCTGACCGGCCAGTCAGAGGTCGCTGCCTCGCTGGCCATTCGCCGCTGTGCTATCGTTGCGGCATCATTTCGGTAAGATCCAAGAGAATCCCTGCATGAAGGTGTCTGTCTGGGCGGCAGAGCGCGTGGTTGGCTGCAAGCACGCGTTGCTTGTCGGCCTGCTCTGGTTGTTGACGAGCGTGGCCGTCGCACAACCGCAAGCGCCGACGGGCATGGCCGAACAACGCGCCAAATCTGTCACCCAAGTCGTGCTGGGCATCCTCAGTTATGCTCGCTGGCCGGTAGAGCCTGCGCAATTGCGTCTGTGCATCGTCGGCCCTACCGAATACACCGACGACCTGGTCAAAGGCACCACTCAAGCCACCGGCCGACCGGTTGTCGTGCGCCGCTTGCTGGCCGATAACCCGGCCATCGTCAGCGAATGCAATGCCGTGTACATCGGCAAGCTCACCGCCGATGAGCGCAGTCGCCTGTTCGCCGCATTGATCGGACACCCGGTGCTTAGCATCAGCGAAGCCGACGACCAATGCACGGTCGGCAGTCTGTTCTGCCTGCGCGTCGGCGACGAGCAGGTGTCCTTTGAAGTCAATCTCGACTCCGTTGCCCGCAGTGGCGTGCGCATTCACCCGAGCGTGCTGCAGTTGTCGCGCCGTAAATCGGCGGCCCCATGAAATTGTTCAGATCGAATAAGCGCCCCACGTTGGGCTCGGTACTGGGCCGTGGACATTTAACCGTGGCATTACTGGCGGTAGCGATGGCCAGTGTCTCGCTGACGCTGCTCGGTGTTTTGGCGCTGCGGGTTTATGCCGACCACAATCTGCATCTGATCGCCCGTTCGATCAGCTACACCGTCGAAGCCGCGGTGGTGTTCAACGACAAAGCGGCGGCGACGGAAGCGCTGGAAATGATCGCTTCGACCGAAGAAGTCGCCGACGCGCAAGTACTGGACGCTCAGGGAAAATTGCTGGCGCGCTGGCATCGCGCGGAAAACGGCCTGTTCTCCGATCTGGAAATGCAGATCACCCGCGCCCTTCTGGAAAAACCGATCAGCATGCCGATTGTGCATCAAGAGCATGAAATCGGCCGCATCCTGCTCACCGGACACGGCGGCAGCCTCATGCGCTTTCTGCTGAGCGGTCTGGCGGGGATCATTCTTTGCACCGCGATCAGCGCCTTTGTGGCGATCTATCTGGCCCGTCGGCAACTGCGTGAAATCATCGGCCCGCTGCGCAGCCTCGCCACCGTGGCCCACGCCGCACGCAGCGAACGGGCGCTGGATCGCCGCGTGCCACCGGCGCAAATCGCCGAGCTGGACAACCTCGGCAACGACTTCAATGCACTGCTCGACGAACTCGAGTCCTGGCAGAGCAACCTGCAAAGCGAAAACGAAACCCTCGCGCACCAGGCCAGTCACGACAGCCTTACCGGTCTGCCCAACCGCGCCTTTTTTGAAGGCCGCTTGATGCGTGCCCTGCGTAACGCCAGCAAGCTCAACGAGCGCGTGGCGGTGCTGTTTCTCGACAGCGACCGATTCAAAGGCATCAATGACAATTTCGGCCATGCCGCCGGCGACGCAGTGCTGGTGGCGATTGCCAATCGTGTCCGCGCACAGTTGCGTGAAGAAGATCTGGTCGCGCGATTGGGCGGTGACGAGTTCGCCGTGCTGCTCACGCCGTTGCACAAGATCGAAGATGCCGAACGCATTGCCGACAAAATTCTCGCCAGCATGGACACGCCCATCGCGTTGCCCGGCGACACCAGTGTCGTGACGTCACTCAGTATCGGCATCGCGGTTTTCCCTGATCATGGCGCCACCCCCGGCGCCCTGCTCAACGCTGCCGACGCGGCGATGTATCAAGCCAAGCGCCTCTCCCGTGGCGCGCAATTCACGGCCGGGTCGGAGCACCCGGTCGATCCCGTTCAAACCAGGAGCTGATTCCCGTGTTCAAACATCCATTTCGATTGTTCTCCGCTGTGCTGTTGATGGCCGTGCTGGCCCTGACCGGTTGCCAGACCGCGCCGCAAAAAGGCCTGACGCCGGCGCAAGTCGCCGTGCTCAAACAACAAGGTTTCGAGCTGACTGATGAGGGCTGGGAATTTGGCCTGTCGGGCAAAGTGCTGTTTGGCAGCGACGTCGAAAGCCTGAACAATCAAAGCACCGAAATCGTCGAGCGCATCGGCAAAGCCTTGCTCGGTGTCGGCATTGAACGCGTGCGGGTCGATGGCCACACCGATGCATCGGGCAAAGAAACCTACAACCAGCAACTGTCGCTGCGCCGCGCGAAAAGTGTGGCCGCCGTGCTCAGCACTGTCGGCATGAAGCAAGAGAACATCCAGCTGCAAGGCCTGGGCAGCAAAGACCCGGTAGCTTCCAACAGCACCGCCGCCGGCCGCACGGAAAACCGCCGGGTGGCGATCGTGGTCAGCGCTGACTAATCGGCGAACTGCATCTCGCGGGTCTCGCCCATCAACAGACCCTGATTCTGTTCAGTCACCTCGCGAATGTAATCCCACAACAAAGTAATCCGCTTCAACTTCCTCAAATCCTCCCGGCAGTACATCCAGAACTGCCGGGTGATGTTGATTTCCTCCGGCAGCACCGGCAGCAAGCGCGGATCCTGCGCGGCGAGGAAGCACGGCAGAATCGCCAGTGAACGCCCCTGCTGTGCCGCAACGAATTGCGCGATCACGCTGGTGCTGCGCAAGTTTGCGTGAGCACCTGGCAGCACGTTGGCCAGGTAGAGCAGCTCCGAGCTGAACGCCAGATCGTCCACATAACTGATGAATTGATGCTTGCCCAAATCTGCCGGGCGGCGAATCGGTGGGTGTTTGTCGAGATAGTCCTGGGTTGCGTAGAGCTGCAAGCGGTAGTCGCAGAGTTTGCAGCAGACGTACGGCCCGTGCTCCGGGCGTTCGAGGGCGATGACGATGTCGGCCTCGCGCTTGGACAGGCTGATGAAGTGCGGTAGCGGCAGGATGTCCACCGAGATCGCCGGGTAGGCGTCGACGAAATGGCTCAGTTGCGGGGTGATGAAAAAACTGCCGAAACCTTCAGTGCAGCCCATGCGCACGTGGCCGGACAAGGCGACGCCGGAGCCGGAGACCTGCTCGCAAGCCATGTGCAACGTGCTTTCAATCGACTCGGCATAACCCAGCAAACGCTGGCCTTCAGCGGTCAGGACGAAACCGCTGGTGCGCGACTTTTCAAACAGCAGCGTGCCGAGCGCCGCTTCCAGCGAACTGATCCGTCGCGACACCGTGGTGTAGTCGACGGCGAGCCGTTTGGCGGCGGTGCTGGCCTTGCGGGTGCGGGCGACTTCGAGGAAAAACTTGAGGTCGTCCCAGTTCAGCGAACCTAGAGAGGTGATGTTTTTTTGCATGATGGACGGGCTTATATGTGCGTTCTTATTAGAAGTTTGCACATCTATACTCCAAAAACAGTCCGACAACCAATTCGTGACACACGCCTCATCTCAAGGCGAACCTTTCGCCTTGGCTCCTACGATAAAAACAAGTTTCGGAGACCAGCATGAACGCATCGCTTACGCCCAACGAAACCACGCTGCAGAAGGTCAAGCTGCTGATCAATGGTGAGTGGGTCGAGTCGCAGACCACCGAATGGCACGACATCATCAACCCGGCCACTCAGCAAGTGCTGGCCAGAGTCCCGTTCGCCACCGCCGCTGAAGTCGATGCTGCGGTCAACGCCGCGCAGCGTGCGTTCCAGACCTGGAAACTGACTCCGATCGGCGCGCGGATGCGCATCATGCTCAAGCTGCAAGCGCTGATCCGCGAACACTCCAAACGCATCGCCGTGGTGCTCAGCGCCGAGCAGGGCAAAACCATTGCCGATGCCGAGGGCGATATTTTCCGTGGCCTGGAAGTGGTCGAGCACGCTTGCTCCATTGGCACCCTGCAAATGGGCGAATTCGCTGAAAACGTTGCGGGCGGCGTTGATACCTACACCCTGCGCCAGCCAATCGGTGTTTGCGCCGGCATCACGCCGTTCAACTTCCCGGCGATGATTCCGCTGTGGATGTTCCCGATGGCCATCGCTTGCGGCAACACGTTTGTGTTGAAGCCTTCGGAGCAGGATCCGCTGTCGACCATGTTGCTGGTTGAGTTGGCAGTCGAGGCGGGCGTTCCGGCGGGCGTGTTGAACGTGGTGCATGGCGGTAAAGACGTGGTCGATGGCCTGTGCACGCACAAGGACATCAAAGCGGTGTCCTTCGTCGGTTCGACCGCCGTTGGCACTCACGTTTACGATTTGGCCGGTAAGCACGGCAAGCGCGTGCAATCGATGATGGGCGCGAAAAACCACGCTGTGGTGCTGGCCGACGCCAATCGCGAGCAAGCGCTGAATGCCTTGGTCGGCGCCGGTTTCGGTGCGGCCGGGCAACGTTGCATGGCCACTTCGGTGGTGGTGCTGGTTGGTGCGGCGAAACAATGGTTGCCGGATCTGAAAGCGCTGGCGCAGAAACTCACCGTCAACGCCGGCAGCGAGCCGGGCACCGATGTAGGCCCGGTGATCTCGAAAAAAGCCAAGGCACGAATTCTCGACCTGATCGAAAGCGGCATCAAGGAAGGCGCCAAGCTGGAACTGGATGGCCGTGACATCAAGGTGCCGGGTTACGAGCAAGGCAATTTTGTCGGCCCAACACTATTCTCGGGCGTGACCACCGACATGCAGATCTACACCCAGGAAATCTTCGGCCCGGTGCTGGTGGTGCTGGAAGTCGATACCCTTGATCAGGCGATTGCGCTGGTCAACGCCAATCCGTTCGGCAACGGCACTGGCCTGTTCACCCAGAGCGGCGCGGCGGCACGTAAATTCCAGACGGAAATCGACGTCGGTCAGGTCGGCATCAACATCCCGATTCCGGTGCCAGTGCCGTTTTTCAGTTTCACCGGTTCGCGCGGTTCGAAACTCGGCGACCTCGGCCCGTACGGCAAGCAAGTGGTGCAGTTCTACACGCAGACCAAAACGGTCACGGCGCGCTGGTTCGACGACGACAGTGTCAACGACGGTGTGAACACCACCATCAACCTGCGCTGAGGAACGGCCATGAAAATCGCATTTATCGGGCTGGGCAACATGGGCGCGCCGATGGCGCGCAACCTGATCAAGGCTGGCCATTCGCTGAACCTGGTCGACCTCAACAAAACCGTGCTGGCGGAACTGGAACAACTCGGCGGCAGCATTCGCGCTTCGGCGCGTGAGGCGGCCGAGGATGCAGAACTGGTGATCACCATGCTGCCGGCGGCTGTGCATGTGCGCAGTGTCTGGTTGGGTGAGGACGGCGTTTTGGCCGGGATTGGCAAAGGCGTGCCGGCGGTGGATTGCAGCACGATTGACCCGCAGACGGCGCGTGATGTGGCTGCCGCTGCCGCGAAACAAGGCGTGGCCATGGCGGATGCGCCGGTGTCTGGCGGTACGGGCGGCGCGACGGCCGGGACGTTGACCTTTATGGTCGGCGCCACGCCAGAACTGTTCGCCACACTGCAACCGGTGCTGGCGCAGATGGGCCGCAACATTGTGCATTGCGGTGAAGTCGGCACCGGGCAGATCGCCAAGATCTGCAACAACTTGCTGCTGGCGATTTCGATGGTTGGCGTCAGTGAAGCGATGGCGTTGGGCGATGCGTTGGGGATTGATACGTCGGTGCTCGCCGGGATCATCAACAGCTCGACCGGGCGTTGCTGGAGTTCGGAGATGTACAACCCGTGGCCAGGGATTGTTGAAACGGCGCCGGCTTCGCGGGGGTACACCGGGGGGTTTGGTGCGGAATTGATGCTGAAGGATTTGGGCCTGGCGACGGAAGCAGCGCGTCAGGCGCATCAGCCGGTGGTGCTTGGCGCGGTGGCGCAGCAGTTGTATCAGGCGATGAGTCAGCGTGGGGATGGCGGGAAAGACTTCTCGGCGATTATCAACAGCTACCGGAAACCGCAGTAACTTGGGTCAGCAATACTTTTGTGGCAAGTGAGACTTTGTGGTGAGGGGATTTATCCCCGATGGGTTGCGCAGCAGCCCCCTACAGTGTGTCAGGTAAACCGAGTGCTCAGGTTTTGCGACTGCTGCGCAGCCGATCGGGGATGAATCCCCTCGCCACAGGGATCTCTATTTCCATAGGGATCATTGGGTGGGTTTGAAAATTTGCAGTAGGTGTTGCCGGGAAATCACGTCGGGTGATTTCCCGGCTTTTTTGTGCCAAAAAAAGATCGCAGCCTTCGGCAGCTCCTACAGGAAACGTATCTCTGTAGGAGCTGCCGCAGGCTGCGATCTTTGCTTTATCAGGCAAACACGAAGTACTTACGCACCGTCTCAATCACTTCCCACGTACCTTTCATGCCCGGCTCAATGACAAAGATGTCGCCAGCACGCAAGTGAATCGGCGCCATGCCGTCCGGGGTGATCACGCAGTAGCCTTCCTGGAAATGGCAGTATTCCCACTTCACGTATTCCACGCGCCACTTGCCCGGCGTGCAGATCCACGTGCCCATGATCTTGCTGCCGTCTTCGCTGGTGTAGGCGTTGAGGTTGACGGTGTGCGGGTCACCCTCGAGTTTTTCCCATTTGCAGGCATCGAGTACCGGCAGCGGGTGGGTGTCGCGCAGAACGGTGATAGGGGCGGTCGCGGTCATGGGAGCTCCGGGCAGAAGGAATTGAAGTCGCACCGTATAGCGCCCGGTCGCTGCTCAGTTGTCTGGGGTCGACATCGAGCTGCTCAGAAACGCGCGAACGCTCAGAGTTTTTCCAGCGGCTGAATCTGTTTGGATGAAGTCTGCCCCTTAGGGGAGAGCCAATGCGTGTAGCAGGGCTTTGGCGTAACCCGGCAGGGCGGTGAAGTCCCTGGCGCAGAGCATCAAGGTGCGGCGCGCCCACGGTTCGTTGAGCGCAACGCTTTTGAAGCTGCGTGGCGCCGCGCGTTCGATGGCGGCCATTGGCACAATGGCGAGCCCGGCGCCACGGCTGACCATACGCATCACGCCGTCGAAACCGTCGGCGCGGATACGCACCTGCATGCGGGCGCCGCTGTGCAGGGCCTGTTCTTCGAGGTAGATCGCCAAAGCGCTGTTGGCGCTGAGTCCTACAAAATCATGGTGTAACGCATCGCTGAAACTGACCTCGTCGGCGTCAGACAACGGGTGGTCGAGGGGCAGAATCAGTACCAGTGGATCGTCACGAAAGGGTTGAGTTTGTAGGTCGCGGGTGTCTACGGCGTCGGAAACAATCCCGAGATCTGCCGCGCCTTGGCGCAAGGCGTGGGTGATGCGCGCGCTCGGCAATTCCTGCAAATCGATGTCGAGATTGGGGTGATTGCGCAGGAAATCGGCGAGCACTTCCGGCAGGTATTCGGTGATCGCCGTGGTGTTGCACAGCAGCCGCACCTGGCCTTTGACGCCTTGGGCGTAGTCGGCGAGATCCTGCTGCATACGTTCGGCTTGTTGCAGGAGGATGCGCGCGTGATGGGCGAGGGCTTTGCCGGCGGGGGTCGGGGTGACGCCACGGCGACCGCGTTCGAGGAAGTCGGCGCCGAGCGAGGCTTCCATAGCGCGGATTCTGGCGCTGGCGGCGGCGAGGGATAAATGGCTGCGCGCGGCGCCGGCGGTGATGTTGCCGGTGTCGAGGATGTGCAGGTAGAGGCGCAGGTCGGTGAGGTCGAAGTGCATGTCGGCAGCCGGTTTTTGTGGTGTTTAGGCCGGCCCCATCGCGAGCAGGCTCACTCCTACAGGTTTTGTGTTCGCCACCGATCTAATGTAGGAGTGAGCCTGCTCGCGATGAGGCCAGAAGCTTCAAAAAAATTTAAGCCTCTTGCTCTGGAAGAGGCACCCTCAGTATATGGCAGATTTTCAGCCAACCCCGACCAGCGCACCATACCGCCATGAACACACTCACAGACTTCTACCAACACCTGGGCCTGACCCTGTCCCTGCTTGTCATCGCCACCTTCATCCTCGCCGGCCTGATCAAAGGCATCATCGGTCTCGGCCTGCCCACCGTCGCCATGGGCCTGCTCGGTCTGGCTATGGCGCCATCGCAGGCAGCCGCGTTGTTGATCATCCCGGCTACCCTGACCAACCTCTGGCAACTGGCATTCGGCGGGCATTTAAAAGGCCTGATCAAACGCCTCTGGCCGATGCTGCTGATGATCTTCCTCGGTACCGGCATCGGCACGTTGTGGATCGGCATGGCCGGCGGACATTGGGTGGTGCGCGGGCTCGGCGCGGCGTTGCTGTTGTATGCGTTGAGCGGATTGTTCCTGCCGACGCTGAGCGTAAATCCCCGCCACGAACCCTGGCTCGGCGCGGCCTGCGGTTTAATCACCGGCGTCATCACTTCAGCCACTGGCGTGTTCGTGATTCCGGCGGTGCCCTACCTGCAGGCGCTGGGTTTGAACCGCGACGAGTTGGTGCAGGCACTCGGCCTGTCCTTCACCGTTTCGACTCTGGCGCTGGCCGGCGGTTTGCTCTGGCGCGGCGCACTCGGCGGCGGTGAATTGAGCGCCTCGCTGCTGGCGCTGATCCCGGCAGTGCTGGGCATGTTGCTCGGCCAATGGCTGCGGCAACGCATCAGCGCCGGACTATTCAAACGGGTTTTCTTCATCGGTCTGGGCGCGCTCGGCGCCCATTTATTGATCAGCGGTTAGCCGACGCTTCGCTGAGCATGTCGATGGCGCGAATGTCGAAATCGCGTTCCAGATAGTCCATGCGCTCGGCGAAAAACGCCTTCATGTGCGGCAGATTCGAGTGCACATCCAGGTGCGCCTGGCTCTCCCAGATCTCGTAGAAGATAAACAGCGACGGATCTTCCTTGTCGCGCAGCATGTGGTACTCGATGCAGCCGGGCTCGGCGCGGCTCGGTTCAACGTAAGCACGAAACAGCGCCTCGAAGGCCTCGGCTTTTTCCGGGCGGGTCTTGGCGTGCAGGATAAAACCCTGGCGTTCACTCATCACAACGACTCCTCAAATACAGATGGCCGAGCATGCTATGGCAACAATCTGTGTTCGATTCGTGCTTTTTGGTCAAATGTATTTTGCGCAATCACGGCTTATTCCGCGCGAGGCAGATCGTTAATCTGCCGCCATTCCAGTTTCCCTTCTCCACCCAGCCGGAATGGCTGCGCCGAGGCTTTCTCATGAAAAAAGTATTGTTGCTGAATGGCGGTAAAAAATTCGCCCACTCTGATGGTCGTTACAACGCCACTCTGCACGAAGCGGCGCTGAGCGTGCTGGATCGCGGCGGGCTCGACGTCAAAACCACCTTCATCGATGAGGGCTACGACGTCGCTGAAGAAGTGGCGAAATTCCTCTGGGCCGACGTAATCATTTATCAGATGCCGGGCTGGTGGATGGGCGCGCCGTGGACGGTGAAAAAGTACCTCGACGAAGTCTTCACCGAAGGCCACGGCAGCCTCTACGCCAGCGATGGCCGCACCCGCTCCGACGCCTCGCAGAAGTACGGCAGCGGCGGTCTGATTCAGGGCAAGCAATACATGCTGTCGCTGACCTGGAACGCACCGCAGCAAGCCTTCGATGACCCGACTGATTTCTTTGAGGCCAAAGGTGTTGATGCGGTGTACTTCCCGTTCCACAAGGCCAATGAGTTTCTGGGCATGACCGCGTTGCCGACGTTCCTGTGTGTGGATGTGATGAAGCGTCCGAACATCGAAGGTGATGTAGCGCGTTATGAGCAGCATCTGACCGAGGTGTTTGGCCTTAAGGCTTAAGATGATTTCCTGTGGCGAGGGAATTTATCTGTGGTGATGGGATTTATTGTGGCGAGGGGATTTATCCCCGATGGGGCGCGAAGCGGCCCCGCTCTTGATCTTGAAACAGAGCGGCCTGCTGCGCAGTCCATCGGGGATAAATCCCCTCGCCACAAGTAGATCTCTGTGAACAGAAAATTCCCCGCCCGCCCAAGCCATTCTTTCACCACAATACAGGGGTGATGACCATCGTAAGGGACACCCGTGAAAGCCAGATCCGATGAGTTGCAGATTTTCGTCTGCGTGATCGAGTGCGGTTCCATCTCCGCCGCTGCCGAGCAGGTCGGGCAAACGCCTTCGGCCGTCAGCCGCACGCTGTCGAAGCTGGAAGCCAAACTCGACACCACGCTGATCAACCGCACCACGCGGCGCATGGATCTGACCGAAGAGGGCAAGTACTTCTTCGAGCACGCCAAGCTGATTCTCGATCAGATGGATCAACTCGAAGAACGCCTGTCCTCACGCCAGCAAACTCCGTCCGGGCGCTTGCGCATCAACGCGGCGTCGCCGTTCATGCTCCACGCCGTCGTCCCCTACATCGACGAATTCCGCCGGCTCTACCCGGACATTCAGCTAGAACTGAACAGCAATGACCTGATCATTGACCTGCTGGAACAAAGCACCGACATCGCCATCCGCATCGGCACCCTCGCCGATTCGACGCTGCACGCGCGTTCGCTCGGTTGCAGTCCGCTGCTGATCGTCGCCAGTCCTGCGTATCTGGAAAAACACGGCGCGCCGCAGCAAGTCGCTGATCTGAGCGAACACACTTTGCTCGGCTTCACTCAGAACGAAGGCCTCAACCAATGGCCGCTGCGTTACGTGCACGGCGACCGCTGGCCGATCACCCCGGCGATCAGCGCCTCCAGCGGCGAGACTGTGCGGCATCTGGCGCTGGAAGGGCAGGGCATCGCTTGCCTGTCGCATTTCATGACCATCGACGACATCCGTGCCGGCCGTTTGAAAGTCCTGCTCGGCGAATTCAACAGCGGTTATCGCCAGCCGATCAACGCGGTGTACTACCGTAACTCGCAACTGGCGCTGCGCATTCAGTGCTTCCTCGACTTTATCCAGAGCAAACTCGCCGCCTACGCCAGCGCCGATTTCAAGGGCTGATTCGTGACCTCTGCGCAAGAGTGAATTGGGCGGGAGCGGGTTTTTCCCCCGGGCTCACGGGCCGATACTCGTCCCATCACTTACTCACGCAGGGAGTTTCTCCATGAACGTATTCGTCACCGGCGCTGCCGGTTTTATCGGCGGCTCGATCGCTACCGGTCTGGTTCAGGCCGGGCACAACGTCACCGGCCTGGTGCGCAGCGCTGAACAGGCTGATGAGCTGAAAGCACTCGGCATCACCCCGGTTATCGGCACACTCGACGACCAAGCACTGCTCGCCGAACAGGCCCGCGCCGCCGACGCCGTGATCAACGCCGCCAGCAGCGACCATCGCGGCGCGGTGGAAGCGTTGCTCGATGCTTTGCGCGGTACCAACAAAGTGTTCCTGCACACCAGCGGTTCGAGCATCGTTGGCGATGCGTCGGGCGGCAAGTCCAGCGACGTCATCTACTACGAAGACAATCTGCCGGAGCCGACCGTCGATAAAGCCGCACGCGTGGCCATCGACAACCTGATTCTCGCAGCGGCGAAGGATGGCGTTAACTCCGCCGTCATCTGCAACACGCTGATCTACGGGCATAGCCTGGGCGTCAATCGCGACAGCGTGCAATTGCCGCGACTGCTCAAACAAGCGCGCAAAAGCGGTGTCGTTCGTCACGTGGGTACTGGCCAAAACATCTGGTCCAACGTGCACATCGAAGACGTCGTCGCCCTCTACCTGCTGGCGCTGACCAAAAACGTTCCGGGCACTTTCTACTTTGTTGAAAGCGGCGAAGCGTCGTTTATCGACATGACCACCGCCATGGCCCAAGCGCTGAACCTGGGCCAACCGCAAGACTGGCCATTGAAAGACGCTGAAGCCGAATGGGGCTATGAAATGGCCAACTATGGCCTCGGTTCCAACAGCCGTGTGCGCGGCAAACATACACGCGAAATACTGGGCTGGACGCCGAAGCGCACGTCAGTGGTTGAATGGATTCGTAACGAAATGGTGTGAGTTCACGCAAAACCGAGTGAAGCCATTCGCGAGCAAGCCCGCTCCCACAGTTTGACCGCATTCTCACTGAAGGAATGCACTCAAAACTGTGGGAGCGAGCTTGCTCGCGAATGCGGTATCCCTGGCAACACAGATATTGAATGTGCAACCGCCATCGCCAGGCTGGCTCCCACAATTTGACCGCATTCTCACTGAAGAAATGCACTCAAACTGTAGGAGCAAAGCTTGCTCGCGAAAGCGCTGTGTCAGTCGATAGAAATGTCGAATGTGACACCGTCTTCGCGAGCAAGCTCGGCTCCTACAGGTCTTGTGTGGACATGAAAATTCGCTGGGTGGATTTTCATTAATCGCGACAAAACATATCCATTTACGACATCCCTTACCTCTCCACGAAAATTACTTTCATGCGGTTTGAAATCTCGATCTCGAAATGATTTATGAGTTTCACAACCCATTCGAACGTGACCCTTTCGAGGAGTACCGCATGACGCCTGACTTCGGCTATTGGCTGCTGGTTTATGCAGCCGTTGCCATCATTGCTTTGATCGTGTTGATCGCCCGTTACCGGCTCAATCCGTTCATTGTCATTACCTTGATTTCCATCGGCTTGGCGCTGGTGGCCGGGATGCCGGCCTCCGGGGTTGTCGGGGCGTATGAGGCCGGGGTGGGCAAGACGCTGGGGCATATTGCGCTGGTGGTCGCGCTGGGGACGATGCTTGGCAAGATGATGGCCGAGTCCGGCGGCGCCGAGCAGTTGGCGCGTACGCTGATCGATAAATTCGGTGAAAAAAATGCGCACTGGGCGATGGTCTGCATCGCGTTTCTGGTCGGTTTGCCGCTGTTCTTCGAGGTCGGTTTTGTCTTGCTGGTGCCGATTGCGTTTACCGTGGCGCGCCGCGTGGGTGTGTCGATTCTGATGGTCGGTTTGCCGATGGTCGCCGGTCTGTCGGTGGTGCACGCGCTGGTGCCGCCGCACCCGGCGGCGATGCTGGCGGTGCAGGCCTACCACGCGTCGGTCGGGCAGACCTTGCTCTACGCGATTGCCATCGGCATTCCTACGGCAATCATTGCTGGCCCGCTGTACGCCAAATTCATCGTGCCGCGCATTCAATTGCCGGCGGATAACCCCCTGGAAAAACAATTCCTCGATCGCGAACCGCGCGACAAACTGCCGGGTTTCGGCATCACCATGGCGACCATTCTGTTGCCGGTGGTGTTGATGCTGATCGGTGGCTGGGCCAACCTGATTTCCACGCCGGGCAGCGGTTTCAACCAGTTCCTGCTGTTCATCGGCAACTCGGTGATCGCGCTGTTGCTGGCGACGTTGCTGAGTTTCTGGACGCTGGGTATCGCCCAGGGTTTCAGCCGTGAATCGATCCTCAAATTCACCAACGAATGCCTCGCGCCAACGGCCAGTATCACTTTGCTGGTCGGCGCTGGCGGCGGTTTGAACCGCATTCTGGTCGACGCGGGCGTCACCGATCAGATCGTCGGCCTCGCTCACGAATTCCACCTGTCGCCGCTGATCATGGGCTGGCTGTTTGCAGCGCTGATGCGCATCGCCACAGGCTCGGCGACCGTGGCCATGACCACTGCGTCCGGAGTGGTCGCGCCGGTGGCCATTGGTCTGGGATATCCACACCCGGAACTGTTGGTGCTGGCGACCGGCGCCGGGTCGGTTATCTTTTCCCACGTCAACGACGGCGGCTTCTGGTTGATCAAGGAATACTTCAACATGACGGTCGCCCAGACTTTCAAGACCTGGACTGTATTGGAGACCCTGATTTCGGTGGTCGCTTTTGCAATGACCCTCGGTCTTTCTTATCTGCTGTAACCGGAGCCAGCCGTCATGGACATCCTTTATCAGATCCGCGCCCGTCAGGATTCCTTCAGCGCCGGCGAAGGCCGTATCGCCCGGCTGATGCTCGACGACGTCGGTTTCGCCGCGAGTGCCAGCCTCGAAGACCTCGCGCAACGCGCCGAAGTCAGCACCGCCACGCTATCGCGTTTTGCGCGTACGGTAGGCTGCCGCGACCTGCGCGATCTGCGTCTGCAACTGGCCCAAGCCAGCGGGGTGGGCAGCCGTTTTCTCGACCCTGCGGGTACGCCCGACCAGTCAGCGTTCTACGGACAAATCGTCGGCGATATCGAAACCACCTTGCGTCAGCATCTGGCCGGTTTCGATGAATCACGTTTCGCCGATGCAGTGAGATTGCTCGGCCAGGCGCGGATGATTCACGCGTTCGGCATGGGCGGGTGCTCGACCCTGTGCAGCGATGAATTGCAGGTGCGGCTGGTGCGCCTCGGCTACCCGGTTGCGGTGTGTCATGACGCGGTGATGATGCGCGTCACCGCCGCCAGCCTCAACGCCGAACAAGTGGTTATCGTCTGTTCGCTGACTGGCATCACCCCGGAGCTTTTGGAAACTGTCGAACTGGCGCGCAACTACGGCGCACGTATTCTCGCCATCACCCGCGCCGACTCGCCGCTGGCCGAATTGGCCGACGTCGTGCTGCCGCTGCAGAGTGCGGAAACCTCGTTCATTTTCAAACCGACGGCGGCGCGCTACGGCATGCTGCTCGCCATCGACGTGCTCGCCACCGAGCTGGCGCTGGCCAATCCTGAAGACAATCAAGAACGTCTGCGGCGGATCAAACTGGCCCTCGACGAATACCGTGGCGGCGACGATCACCTGCCGCTGGGAGACTGACATGTTGTACGACACCCTGATTCGCAATGCCCTGATCATCGACGGCAGCAACACGCCCGGCTACCAGGCCGACGTGGCCATCCGCGATGGCCGTATCGAGCGCATCGGCGATTTGTCCGAGGCCACGGCGACCGAAGAAATCGACGCCGCCGGCCGCGTGCTGGCGCCGGGTTTTATCGACGTGCACACCCATGACGACACGGTGGTGATTCGTCAGCCAGAGATGCTGCCAAAACTCAGCCAAGGCGTGACCACGGTGATTGTCGGCAACTGCGGGATCAGCGCCTCGCCCGTGAGTTTGAAAGGCATTCCGCCGGATCCGATGAACTTGCTCGGCACTGCGTCGGCGTTCGTTTATCCCCGTTTCAGCGATTACCGCGCGGCGGTGGAAGCGGCGAACACCACGCTGAACGTCGCCGCACTGATCGGCCACACGGCGCTGCGCAGCAATCATCTGGATGACCTGTTGCGCACCGCGACGCCGGAAGAAATCACGGCGATGCGCGAGCAATTGCGTGAAAGCCTTGAGGACGGTGCGTTAGGTTTATCCACAGGTCTGGCCTACGCCAGCGCTTACAACGCGTCCACCGATGAAGTGATGCAACTGACCGAAGAACTCACGGCATTCGGCGCGGTGTACACCACCCATTTGCGCAGCGAATTCGCCCCGGTTCTGGAGGCGATGGATGAGGCGTTTCAGATCGGTCGTCACGCTAAATCGCCGGTGATTATTTCCCACCTCAAATGTGCCGGCGTGGGTAACTGGGGGCGCAGCCCTGAGCTCCTCGCTTCATTGGAAGAAGCCGCGAAAACCCACCCGGTCGGCTGCGATTGTTACCCGTATGCGGCGAGTTCTTCGACGCTGGATTTGAAGCAAGTCACCGATGCGCATCGCATCACCATCACCTGGTCGACGCCGCATCCGGAAGTCAGCGGTCGCGACTTGATCGACATCGCTGCGGAATGGAATCTGCCGCTGCTTGATGCCGCGAAACGCTTGCAACCGGCGGGGGCTGTTTACTACGGCATGGACGAGGCGGATGTACGAAGAATCCTCGCCCATCCGCTTTCGATGGTCGGCTCTGATGGACTGCCGGAAGATCCGTTCCCGCATCCACGCCTGTGGGGCGCGTTCCCACGGGTGTTGGGACATTTCAGTCGCGACGTCGGCCTGTTTCCGCTGCACACCGCTGTGCACAAGATGACCGGGCTGTCGGCGGCGCGGTTTGGTTTGAAGGCGCGCGGCGAGATTCGTGAAGGTTTTTGGGCGGATCTGGTGTTGTTCGATCCGGCGACGGTGCGTGATGTCGCCGATTTCAACGATCCGCAAAGAGCGGCGCAGGGTATTGACGGGGTTTGGGTTAATGGCGTGTTGAGTTACCGCGACGGGCAGGCAAATGGGCGCAGGGAAGGGCGGTTTCTGGCGCGCGAAGGTGATTTACGCAAAGGATTTCATCAGTCGAAATCCCCCCTGTAGAAGCTGCCGAAGGCTGCGATCTTTTGATCTACGTCTCATAGTGGCAATCTGAGATTAAAGAAAGCCATCAACAAGCCGAATTCCTGACATCCACCCCGTCTACACTGTGGGGCCAACCAGTCAGGGAGCACCCCATGAGCTTCGGCAAAACCACCCCGATCCTGCGGATCTTCGATGAAGCCAAAGCGGTAGAGTTTTACGTCGACTTTCTCGGATTCAAGATCGACTGGCAGCATCGCTTTGAAGCGAATTTCCCGCTGTACCTGCAGGTGTCGCGTGGCGAGTGTGTGCTGCATTTGTCCGAGCACCATGGCGACGCGAGCCCGGGTTCGGCGCTGCGTATCGAGACGGATGAGCTGGAGGCGTTTCAGCAGCAATTGATCGCCAAAGACTACAAGTTCTCGCATCCGCAGATTCAGGCGATGCCGTGGGGGAGTCAGGACATGACGATTGCGGATCCGTTTGGCAATCGGTTGGTGTTTACCAATGCGATTAGCCTCTAGAACGAAAAGCCCCTCACCCTAGCCCTCCCGAAACGTCGAACCGCCCGGAGGGAGAGGGGACTGACCGAGGTGTATGAAGTTATCCATCGACCTGAGAGATCTGCAGCGATTATGGATTCAAAGCAGCACTTTCAGGTCGATGTCATTCACAAATATCCCCCGGTCGGCCCCCTCTCCCTCTGGGAGAGGGCTGGGGTGAGGGTAGAAGCGGTTCACCCCGGATGTGACTGTCGAATCCGGTTGGTTTTTACCGATGCGATCAGCCTCTGAGGCTAATGAAGCGAAAAGCCCCTCACCCTAGCCCTCTCCCGGAGGGAGAGGGGACTGACCGAGGTGAATGAAGCTATCCATCGACCTGAAAGACCGAGTCGATTATGGATTCACAGCCTGTTTTTCAGGTCGGTGTAATTCACAAATATCCCCCGGTCGGCCCCCTCTCCCTCTGGGAGAGGGCTGGGGTGAGGGTAGAAGCGGTTCACCCCGGATGTGACTGTCGAATCCGGTTGGTTTTTACCGATGCGATCAGCCTCTGAGGCTAATGAAGCGAAAAGCCCCTCACCCTAGCCCTCTCCCGGAGGGAGAGGGGACTGACCGAGGTGAATGAAGCTATCCATCGACCTGAAAGACCGAGTCGATTATGGATTCACAGCCTGTTTTTCAGGTCGGTGTAATTCACAAATATCCCTCGGTCGGCCCCCTCTCCCTCCGGGAGAGGGCTGGGGTGAGGGTAAAAGCGGTTCACCCCCGATGCATCTGCCGAAACTCCCCCGGCGGCATCCCGCGGCGGCTCTTGAACGTGCGGTGAAACGACCTCGGTTCGGTAAACCCCAGATACTGCGCGATGTCCTGAATCGGCAACGTACTGTTGAGCAAATAATGCTCAGCCAGCTCCTGGCGCAAATCATCCAGAATCTGCTGATACGACGTCCCCGCCTGATGCAATTGGCGCTGTAACGTACGCACCGACACCGCCAGATGCTCAGCCACCTGTTCCTTGCGCGGCAAGCCTTCCTTGAGCAACTGCCGCAGAATGTTCTTCACCTGCTGCTCCAGCGACGCATCCTCCAGCGTTGCCATCAACCCCAGCGCATGTTCCTCCAGGGTGCGCAGTAACTGCGCATCGGCCTGACGCAGCGGTAACTGCAAATACGCCAGCGGCACGATCAGCGCCGAATACGCCTGATCAAACACCACCGGGCAATCGAAAAACGCCTCGTACTGCGCAGGCGTCGCCTCGGCCGGGCATGAATGTTCGAGCCAGACTGCGGCTGGCGACATCTGCGTATCGGCGATCCAGCGCGCATATTGCAGCCAGGAACCGAGCACATTTTCCACCAGATGCCGGCGAATCCGTGGGCGCTGATAACGGCACGTCCAGATCAGATGCACATGGCCATCCAGCACTTCGGCACGACTCACGCCCATGTCGCCGACCAGTTTTTCGAACGGCATGATCCGGCTCATCGCATCGCCCAACGTCGCGCAGTTCATGGTGATGTAACCGAGCACGCTCCACGAATTGGGCAGGACGAAATTCGCCGCGTTGAGCCCGAACAACGGATCCCCCGAGTGTTCGCAGAAATAATCCAGCAGCCGCTCATGCGCCTCACCGGGCAAACGCAGGGTGTTGTCGCTCAACTGCTGCGCCTGCAAACCCGCCGCCGCCAACGCCGGTTCGACGGCCATGCCCAGTTGCTCGGCGTGGCGCAGGTATTTGAGCAGGGGCGGAACTGAGGTGAAGCCGAGCGATTGCATGATCCCTTCCTTTGATCGACGGCCGCGCGGGCGGATGAATGCCTGAAAGGTAATTTGAAACCACGACTAAAGTAAATGGCTGACGCTTGCGCGACGTTTGACTCAATTGGCTACACGAACTGGCCGGATGCGACCGTGACACTTTGCGGCCGCTGGCTAGTATGGGGGCCTGAAATATCACTGATCTGACGGCAAAAAAGGACACACGCATGCGACGCTGGAACGGCTGGGGAGATGCAACCACGGTGGTCGAACTGCCGGCCCAGGGCGCGGAGTTTCTTCATGAGCGACTGGGCGAGGGGCGCGCGCTGCCCGATGCCACGCTTGAAGCCGCATTGGCGCGTGTGCCGGCCTCGCGATTGCCGGCGCACAACGTGTACAGCATTGATGCCCACGACCGTTTGTTGCATGCGCGGGGCCAGAGTCTGCCGGACTGGCTGGCGTTGCGCGAAGGTGCACTGGGCAATTATCCCGATGCAGTGGCGTTTCCCGAGACCGCTGAGCATATTCGCAAGTTGCTGGCGCTCGCCCACGAACAGGACTTGTGCCTGATCCCGTATGGCGGCGGCACCTCGGTGGCCGGGCACATCAATCCGCCGGATTCAGCGCGGCCAGTGGTGACGGTGTCACTGGCGCGGATGAATCGCCTGATCGATCTCGACGAACAAAGCCTGCTGGCGACGTTCGGCCCCGGTGCGAGTGGGCCGCAGGTGGAAAGTCAGTTGCGTGCGCGGGGCTACACGTTGGGGCATTTTCCACAGTCGTGGGAGTTGTCGACGTTGGGTGGTTGGGTTGCCAGTCGTTCCAGCGGTCAGCAGTCGTTGCGCTATGGCCGGATCGAGCAACTATTTGCGGGCGGAACGCTGGAAACCTTTGCCGGGCCGATGCACATTCCAACCTTTCCGGCTTCGGCTGCCGGTCCCGATTTGCGCGAAGTGGTGCTCGGTTGCGAGGGCCGTTTCGGGATCATTTCCGAGGTCAAGGTGCGGGTCAGCGCGTTGCCGGCGGATGAGCGTTTCTACGGTGTATTTCTGCCCTCTTGGACCAAGGCCCTGCAAGCCATCCGCCAATTGGCCCAGGCACGCGTGCCGCTGTCGATGCTGCGTTTATCCAACGCCGTGGAAACCGAAACGCAACTGGCGCTGGCCGGTCATCCACAACAAATCGCCTGGCTGGAAAAGTATCTGAAGCTAAGGGGGGCAGCTGAGGGCAAATGCCTGCTGACCTTCGGCGTCACCGGCAATCGCCGACAAAACGCATTGTCGCTGACACAGGCGCGGCAACATCTGAAGGCGTTCGGCGGCGTGTTCACCGGCACCTTGCTCGGCAAGAAATGGGCGCAGAACCGCTTCCGATTCCCTTACCTGCGCGAAAATCTGTGGAACGCCGGTTACGTGGTCGACACCCTCGAAACCGCCACCGACTGGAGCAACGTCGACAACCTGCTCAATCTCATCGAAAACAGCCTGCGCGAGGCCTTGGCGGCCGAAGGCGAACGCGTGCATGTGTTCACCCACTTGTCCCACGTCTACGGCGAAGGTTCGAGCATCTACACCACTTACGTGTTTCGCCCGGCGGCTGACTATCCGGCGACGCTCGCGCGCTGGAAAGCGCTCAAACACGCGGCCAGCCAGACCATCGTCGACAACCACGGCACCATCAGTCACCAACACGGCGTCGGCAAGGATCACGCGCCGTACCTGGTGCGTGAGAAGGGCGCACTGGCGATGGATACTTTGCAGGCGTTGAGCAAACACTTCGATCCGGCCGGGCGCCTCAACCCCGGCACGCTGTTGCCGGAGTGATGGCCATGAGTCAAGACTGGAACGCCGCGTGGCGCCAGCAAGTTCTGCCGACGCTGGCCGAGGAAACTTGGGATCTGATCGTCATTGGTGGCGGCATCAGCGGCGCCGGAATCCTGCGTGAAGCTGCACGCCGAGGCTGGCGCTGCCTGTTGCTGGAACAGCGTGATTTTGCCTGGGGCACGTCCAGTCGATCGTCGAAAATGGTTCATGGCGGTTTGCGTTACATCGCCAAGGGCCAGTGGCGTCTGACCCGCGATTCGGTGCGCGAGCGTCAGCGCTTGCTCGACGAAGCGCCGGGGCTGGTCGAGCCGATGAGCTTCATGATGCCGCACTATCGCGGCGGCTTCCCCGGGCCTCGGGTATTGGGTGGCTTGCTGAGCGTTTACGACGCCTTGGCGGGGCGGCGCAGCCATCGTTTTCATGATGCACAACAGCTTCGATATCTGGCGCCGGGCGTGAAGGAAAATGACTTGCTCGGCGGCACCAGTTTTGTCGATGCGCTGACGGATGACGCGCGATTGGTGATGCGCGTGTTGAGCGAGGCGCGAGCGGATGGCGCGGTCGTGGTCAATGGCGTTCGCGTCGAGCATTTGCTGCGAGAAAACGGGCGAGTGTGCGGCGTTCTGATCGAAGACTGCGAGGCCGGGGCGACCCTGCAATTACGCTGTGGCGTTATCGCCGTGGCCACCGGCGCCTGGGCTGAACGCTTGCGGCCGACTGAGGCACCACGGCAATTACGGCCGTTGCGCGGCAGTCATTTGTTGCTGCCGGGTTGGCGTTTACCCGTGGCGCAGGCGTTCACGTTTTTGCATGAGCGCGACCGTCGACCGGTGTTCGTTTTTCCGTGGGAGGGCGCGACGGTGGTCGGCACCACGGATCTCGATCATCGCGAAGATCTGGATCACAGCGCGAGCATCAGCGGCGAAGAACTCGACTATCTGCTGGCTGCCTGCACACAGCAATTTCCTGGTGCAGAAGTGACGGCCAATGACGTGCTGTCGACATGGTCGGGCGTACGTCCGGTCGTCGGCAGTGCGGCGGGCAATCATCAAGACCAACCGTCGAACGAAACCCGTGAACATGTGCTGTGGCAGGAGCCCGGATGCGTGACGCTGGCCGGCGGCAAACTGACCACGTTTCGCCCGCAAGCCATCGAAGTGCTCAAGGCCTGCGCGGACATGCTCGAACGTCCCTTCGTCGATGACGCCGCGCCGGTGTTTGCCGCCGTACCTGCGCTGGCGATTGCAGAATTGAGCAACCAGCAATGGCAACGACTGGCCGGAAGGCATGGCCGAAACCTGCCGAGGCTGGCGCAACTGATCAACGATATCGGCCACGAAACGGTCGGCGCCACGGACACCTTGTGGGCGGAACTGGCCTTCGCTTGCGAAGCGGAAATGGTTCTGCACCTCGACGATCTACTGTTGCGCCGCACGCGTCTCGGCCTTTTGCTGCCTCACGGTGGCGAAGACTATTTCACCGCCATCCGCCAAATCTGCCAGCCACGACTCGGCTGGAGCGACGCATACTGGCAGCAGGAAATTCAGCGTTATCGGGCGTTGTGGCAACGCCATCACGGTCTGCCGGATGCCACGCCTTGATGCCCCTTGAAGAGAGCTCCATGGATAACCACCCGAACAAGCGTTACTTGCTGGCGATCGACAACGGCACCCAGAGCGTGCGCGCGTTGCTCTTCGATCTGCAGGGCAATTTGCTCGGTAAAGGCAAGGTCGAACTGCAGGCGTATTACTCGACGCAACCGGGTTGGGCCGAGCAGGATCCGGAGTATTACTGGGCGAAACTCGGCGAGGCGTGTCAGCAAGTCTGGGCGCAAACCGGCATTGATCGTTCGCAGATTGCTGGCGTTTCCCTGACCACCCAGCGCGGCACGGTGATCAACGTTGATGCCGAAGGCAAACCGCTGCGCCCGGCGATTTTGTGGCTTGATCAGCGCCAGAGTGAAGTCGAGGGCGGGATCAAAGGGCCGTGGGGCTGGCTGTTCAAACTGGTCGGCGCGCAGGGCACGGTGGATTATTTTCGCGCCCAGGCTGAGGCGAACTGGATTGCGCAGCATCAGCCACAAGTGTGGGCGGCGACGGACAAGTTTTTGCTGCTGTCGGGGTTTCTCACCCATCGACTGTGCGGACGTTTTGTCGACTCGGTGGGTTGCTGCGTCGGCTATCTGCCGTTCGATTTCAAACGGCTGAAATGGGCCGCGCCGAGTGACTGGAAATGGCAGGCGCTGGCGGTACGTCCCGAGCAATTGCCGACCCTGCACAAACCCGGTGAAACCCTCGGCTACATCACCGCTGAAGCGGCTCGCCACACCGGCATTCCCGAAGGCTTGCCGCTGATTGCGGCGGGCGCCGACAAGGCTTGCGAAGTGGTCGGTGCCGGCGTGGTCGATGCGGGCACGGTGTGCCTGTCCTACGGCACCACGGCGACGATCACCAGCACCCGTTCGCGCTATCTGGAAATCGTCCCGTTGATTCCGCCGTACCCGTCGGCGGTGCCCGATCAGTTCAACTGCGAGGTGATGATTTATCGCGGTTACTGGATGGTCAGCTGGTTCAAGAACGAGTTCGGTTTGCGCGAGATGCAGCAGGCCAAAGAGCAGGGCATCGAGCCGGAGCAATTGTTCGATGCGCTGGTCGATGCGGTGCCACCGGGCTCGATGGGTTTGATGCTGCAACCGTATTGGTCACCGGGGATTCGCGAGCCCGGCGTGGAAGCGAAGGGCGCGATGATCGGCTTCGGCGATGTGCACACCCGCGCGCATATTTACCGGGCGATTCTTGAGGGGCTGGCGTATGCCTTGCGCCAAGGCATGGAGAATATCGAGCGGCGTTCAAAGGTTTCGGTGAAGCGCCTGCGCGTGGCCGGTGGCGGATCGCAGAGTGATGCGGCGATGCAGCTTACGGCGAATATTTTCGGCCTGCCGGCGGAGCGACCGCATGTGTACGAAGCATCTGGCTTGGGGGCGGCGATCTGCTGTGCGGTGGGATTGGGATTGCACACAGATTTCCCCACGGCCATCGCGGAAATGACCCGAGTAGGCGCGGTATTCCACCCCCAACCCGAGGCACAAAAAATCTACGAGCAACTGTACAAAGAGGTTTACCTGCGCATGTACCGCCAGCTCAAACCGCTCTACCAAAGCATCCGCAAAATCACCGGCTACCCCGCCTAAAAGCACACCACAATTCCCCTGTAGGAGCTGCCGAAGGCTGCGATCTTTTGATCTTGTTTTTTAAGATCAACATCAAAAGATCGCAGCCATCGGCAGCTCCTACAGGGATCGTATCGTCACCTGAAATCGCGTA
>NZ_JASCPK010000005.1:0-127200 GCF_029959385.1 Pseudomonas sp. PS01303 | reverse complement strand
GAGCCTGCTCGCGATGGCGGACTTTCAGTGGCAGTAGTTTTTGCCTGATACACCGCTATCGCGAGCAGGCTCACTCCTACAGGGGATCTGCGGTGATTTGCAGACCTCACTCCCATTTCGGAGATTGATCATGTTTCACAACTCACGATTGACCAAGGCTTCGCTAGGGCTTGTTCTAGGTCTGGCCGCCGGCAGCGTTTTCGCCGCCATCACCCCGCAACAAGCCGAGCAACTGAAAACCACCCTGACCCCCATGGGTGCCGAGCGGGCTGGCAACGCCGCCGGCACCATCCCGGCCTGGACGGGCGGCATCACCCAAGCGCCCGCCGGCTACAAACCCGGCCAGCACCACCCCGATCCATACGCGGCCGACAAACCGCTGTTCACCATCACCAAAGCCAATCTCGACCAATACAAAGCCCACCTCAGCCCCGGCCAGATCGCGCTGTTCAACAGCTACCCCGACACTTTCCAGATGCCGATCTACCCGTCCCGTCGCTCCGGCTCGGCGCCGCAGTGGCTGTACGACAACACCTTGAAAAACGCGACCTCGGCGAAACTGCTCGAAGGCGGCAGCGGCTTCTCCGATGCCTACGGCGGTGTACCGTTTCCAGTGCCGAAGGACGGCGTCGAAGTGCTGTGGAACCACATCACTCGCTATCGCGGCATCTACGTCGTGCGTCGCGCCTCCGAAGCGCCGGTACAACGCAACGGCAGCTTTGCGCTGGTGACGTCGCAACAGGAAGCGCTGTTCAACTACTACCGCCCGAACGGCCAGTTCGCTGACCTGAAAAACATCCTGTTCTACTACCTCGCCTTCGTAAAAAGTCCGGCGCGTCTGGCCGGTGGCGCAGCCCTCGTTCACGAAACCCTCGACCAACTCAAAGACCCACGTCAGGCCTGGGTCTACGACGCCGGCCAACGCCGCGTACGCCGCGCGCCCAATCTCGCCTACGACACGCCGATCTCATCCTCCGATGGCCTGCGCACCGCCGACGACACCGACCTGTTCAACGGCTCGCCGGATCGCTACGAGTGGAAGCTCAAGGGCAAACAGGAAATCTACATTCCCTACAACAACTACAAAGTTTCCAGCCCCGACGTGAAGTACGCGCAACTGCTCACCCCGGGCCACCTCAACCCGCAATACACCCGCTACGAGTTGCACCGGGTCTGGGTGGTGGAAGGCAACCTCAAACCAGGTTCGCGACACATCTATTCCAAACGCGTTTTGTTCCTCGATGAAGACAGTTGGGGCGCTGCGCTGGTCGATCAATACGACGGGCGAGGGGAGCTGTGGCGCGTGTCGATGGCCTACCTGAAAAACTTCTACGACCTGCCCACCACGTGGAGCGCGCTGGACGTTTTCCATGATTTGCAGGCCCGTCGTTACTACGTGCAAAACCTCGACAACGAAGAAGCCGAGACCGTGGATTTCGCCCAGCCGGTACCCGAGGATGCGTACTTTATGCCGTCGGCGTTGCGCCAGCGCGGCACGCGATAACCGACTTGGTGAGCCAGGCCATGCCTCGTGCAGGGCATGACCTGGGCCAACTCGATCAAGGCAGAACGCTTAATCAGAACCGCTTGAAGTAGTTCGCGGGGAACATGTTGCCTATGTCATCAGCCAGCCGGGTTTCAATCTCAATCTGGTTGAGATGCCCCACGGGGACTTCAGCGAAATTGAAGAAATTGAAGCCGTCGCTGATGTTGATGTCGGTGGACTGCTGTTGGGAAGTCAGTTGATGCCATATCCAGGTACTTGAAGCCCCGGTTGAATAGGCCTGCACCAACTGGTCGTTAACCAGCGTCGGATTTTGTTGCGGCTGTTGCGCATACAGCGGCGCGAGCGCAGCGACGTCAGCCATGGCAATTTCATACGCAGGATCCTGCGGCATCCGCGGAGTGACGTTGAGGCTTGAAGCTACTTGGGGGTAGCGACTCTCCGAAAGCAAGTGCGGCATCGGATAAATCACCCAAGGATCAATGACCAGCGGATCCAGGCCAGGGTCTCCCAGTAACGTGAATCTGTGTCCGGGAATTTCCGAGAGGTGAACGGGAAGTAGCTGGCTGTTGCGTGCTGAGGATGAGAGCAGGCTGGAACTGACGACAGCGTATTCATCGCAATTGCCGGTCGCAGCGGCCACTGCGTGTTGTGCCCAGGGCTGCACGGCCGATGGTTGCCCGACGTTGGCGCGCAGGGCATTGGTCATTGTCGAGGACAGCTCCAGACTGTTGGAAATGGCGCCGATCTGATTGCCTGGGCCGTTTGAAAGTAATGAGCGTGTCGTCCAGATCGTGTCATAGGCCAGTCTGTAACGCTCAAGGTCGCCAGGATCCAGATACGCGCTGGAGGCGCTGTGCGCAACCGAAGTGCGTGTAGCCGCCGGGGCCGGGGTTGTGGGCTGGGTACTGAAAGTACCGATTTCATATTTGAAGAGGCCGGCATGATCCTTGTACCGGAGTGGGTTGTTGGCGACGAACGCATACAGATTCAACCCGTCTACCCTCCCGGCCGGATCCGCACTGATCCAGCGTTGGAGCCAGGGCGCGTAGTAACGCGAGCCGTAGTAATACAGCCCGCTGGCATCGCGCTCTTTGCCGGAGTAGCGAACGGCGCGGTAGTTGGCCACGATTTCGCTCCGCGCCGCCCGCCATGCGGTCGAACCAAAAGGGTAATAACCTTCCTCGCTGATGCGTTGGCCGTCGCCATCGAGTTCCAGGGTCGTGCAAGCGGGATGGTCATTAAAGGTGTATCGCAGAGCACCATTGTTGATGGCGTCAGGGCGGCCTTTTTTCCAGTACAGACACGTGACCTGGCACGCTCCCGCGTCGACGGTGATGACATCAAGGGTTGAACTGCTGTCAGTGCGCACTTCCAGTCCCGGCAAATACAGCGTCTGGCGCAGATGTGTGGTGGCGTGGGCTTTTCGAGTTTGACGTTTGCGTACGCGTTGACCAGTGGCGTCGTAGAGATAGGTTTCCTGGTCGGCGTCGCCATCGGCTCGTTCAATCACCGCAACACGTTGCAGTTGGTTGCGGATATTCCACTCCAACGGCTGGCCCGGTTGCAGGGCGAGCTGGTTGCCATTGGCGTCGAAGCCATTGTCGAGATCGGGTGGGACATCGCCCTTTTTCCTGCGCAGGGCGCGGTTACTGCCGACGGCGACTTGCAGGGCGCGGGTGTAGTTGTTGCCTTCAGATTGATGCCGCAACGTTATGAGGTTGCCGCGCGCGTCGTAGCTGTATCGCTGAGTGAAATTGACCAAACGACTGAGGTCGCCGGACGCAGGGAGCCAGGCAGGGAGCGACGCCTGCACGCGCGCGCCTTTTATCTCCCGTCCTGTCGCCTGGATCAGTTGATAAAGGCTGTCGTACTCATAAGTACTGACGGGGAGGATGCGCTGGTTGGTGTGGTGTTGCTCGGCCTTGCTGCTATCCGTAACGCTCACGACATTGCCGACCCGATCGTAGTCGACGTGCATTGATTGCAGGATTCGACCATCGGCCGTGGCCACCTTGCGTTCCTTCACCCAGCCATTGGCGGGCTGGTAAGACGTCTGCTGGGTGATTTTGCCACCGACATTCTGCGAAGTGATCTGTCCCTGCTCGTTGTAGGTCACCTGGTCGAGAATCAGCGTTTGCCCGGTGTCATCGTGCTTTTGCAACGTGATTTTCTTCAGCTGGCCCGCCACATCGAATTCACGACGCTGGATATGCCCGCTGGCGTCTTTTTGCATTCGCAGCTCACCCGTCACAGCGTACTCCCAGGCTGTCGAGAAGCCGGGATCACTTTCCAGCAGGGTTTCCCGCTCTTCAGGGATTTTTGGCCAGCCCCCCGTGAGCGGCTGTTTCAGCAAGCGCCGGGTTTCGCCAATCAGGTTGCCATGCAGATCGTACTCCGCCAACGCTCGACTGCCGGCGCTATCGTCATGACGAACCAGACGGCCGCACAGGTTGTAGCGCGCATTGTCGGCCGAGCCGTCGGCGTAGGCCAAGCGCTCCATGGCTTGTTGTGTGCCTGTGTTGTGTTGCTCGAGGATCACTACCGGACGCATCAGGCTATCGTGTTCGAACTGCCAGTGACTGCCGCGCGCATCCCACTTTTCCTCAAGTTGCCCAGCCTCCCCGAACAGGCTGACGCACCAGCCGGCATCAGCGCTTCGGGTCAGCAGGATCGCACCGGACAGGCTGGTGATTTCGCTGAAATCTGTGATGGAGGGACTGGCATCGACCGTGGGTGAATGGTGCTCGACGGACTGCCGGTAGATGTCGTGCAGGCTTCTGCTGATGCGTGCCTGCGGACGGCTGAAAGGGTCATTGCACAAGTACCTGACCTGGCGGATTTGAACCCCGCGGCTATCGACGACGTTCAGGGTCGGCGTATGGCGATGAAGAGCGCTCATGATGCGTCTCCCGGCTCAAGCGAAAGCGTGTTCTCGAAAGGCTTGTCGGCGTGGGTATCGTTTTCGTCCTCGTTCAGGGTGTACCAAGGGTGATAGGCATATCGGCGCTCATCACCGCTGGCATTGATGACCCTGATCAATCGCCCTGCGGGATCGTAGAATTGTTGATCGCAAAAGCCCGATGTACGTTTTATCGCGTCGTGGCTGTAGCGGTAATCGTCACTGAACCATGGCCGGTAGAGGCGGATGACTCGCCCCTTGTTGTCGTATTCCACCGGTGCACTGACTCGCCAGCGCGCATCAATTTTCTGTTTGTTTTGCAGAGGCCGGCCAAAGCCGTCCTGACTGGCGATCATGATGCCGATCTGTTGCCCGGCAGCGTCCGGGTAGCGATCAGCCTGCAATGCAACACTGTGCACCGGTTCACGCACGGCGTTACTTGTCTCACGCCGCAAGTAGCGTTGCGCCGGTGTCAGGGTTGCGAGTTGCTGCAAGCGTTTGCGGGTGCTGGCGCGAATGAACCCGCCCGGGACCAATTCTCCGGACGCGATCGCCTGATTGCGCCATTGCGACTCTTGTTCAGTATCGACAGGTGCCACCGTTCCCATCCAGCTCAGAGGGGCATAGAAAAATGCGCTGGCCGCTTGTTGCAAGGACTGCTGAGGCGACTCGATGGCGGCGACAATTGACGTGCTCAACGGATGAGCGTCGAGCGGTTTGAAACCCTGTTGCTTGTCGACGGTGTTTTTGTACTGGCTGAGCACGCGCACTTTTCCAAAGCCATCGTAACGCGCTTCTCGGATGATGCCGTTGGGGTCGATCAGTTGGGTGGCGCTCAGGGTTCGATAGTCAATGGCGCGTGTTCGCGTGGTGCATTGATCCGGCAGCGTGATCGAAGTAATCAGGCAATGGTAACGGTCATAGCCGATCGTAGTCGGCGCCTGTTGTCTGCTGGCGCTGAACGTTTTGGGTCTGAAAAAACCGTCCGCGCCCTGGTAAGTGGTGTAATCGCGTCGCACCGACCAGAGGTCTGCGGCAATCGCCCAAGTGTCTTGCAGTGGCGGCGCGATGGTCATATTCCGGTAGCCGCTGGCTTGCAGTTTTTCGCGGATATCAACAGCACGGGGCGCGGTCTGGAGTGTGGCGAAGGCTTTGAGTGCCAAGTCGTTGATCTCGGCAGTTTCGCGATGATCCACCAGCGCTTCGATACTTGCCTGGCCATCGGCCAATGTTTCATCAGTCTTGCTGTCGCGGTAGCGCAGCACCGACAGAGCGGTCAAGACGCGCAAGGGTTTCCAGCGAGCGGTGGCGCTCAGTTTCAGCATGCTTTCATGGTCGATGCCGGCGGGGTCGAGTCCGTCGGGCAGCGGCGACTTGGGCAATCTCAAGGCATGGGCGCATTGTAGATACGGCAATCCCAGGCGATGGTTCTGCCCTGCATCCAGATGAATGAAGCGTTCTCGGTTTTCCTGCACGTAGTAAAACTGCTGTTGATCGTCATGCGCATCACGCCACCATTGTTGTTGCCACTCATCAGTGAAGGGGCTGGCATCAGTGGCCTGTTTACGTCGGGCATAACGGATCTCTATGGAGTGGGTGGTAAACCCGTACTGATCCCATTGCAGATTGAGTGTATGGCGGCATTGCGGATCATCGGCGATCCGCTCGTAATCAAGGCGCACCGTTTCGGCAAGTACGGGGTGCACGATGGAACAGGGACTGTGCTTGCCGCGCCCCCGGAGTTCGTTCAGTTGATAACGATACGTCTGCACTGAATAAGGAACCACTGATCGGGCATCGGCATCGCGGGCGTAAGTTTCTTCGCGCAGGACGCTGCCCGCCAACGCGATGGCCATCTCACGCTGACGGGATTTCCAGTGGGCTGTCGCCGCCTTGCGTTTGTGGGTGTCGGGAGACCAGCTTTCGCCTGTGTTCTGAATGGCAGGTTTTAAGGCGACCGCGTCTTTGTCACGCCAGTCCGAAACCGGCAACAGTGGATCAATGGTGTCACCGCTGTGGAACCAGGTTTTGCTGAGCATTGGCGGGGTATGAGCGCTGTAGGGGCTGGATCCGCTCTCGAGGCTGTCTGTCTGTTCAAGCAATCCGAAACCGCGGAACTCACGCTCTTTGCTGTCGTAGGCTGCGCGTCGGTAAGTGAATTGGCGGGTTAATCGATTGTCGGTAATTTCGTCGTGCACGGTCTGCTCCTTGACCACGGGTAACGGAAACGGCAATCGACAGAGCGTTTTTTTGTTCTTCGCCAGTAACTGTTTTTTCTCATCCAGCCACTCCTGGGCAGAACTGCGATAGCGGATGCTGTGAATGGCGCCCATGTTGTTGTCGGTTGTACCGAGCAAGTACGGTTTACCGTTGACGAAGTCATAGCGCCAATACCTCGTCGCGCTTCCCGGTATCTCGATCACCAGGCTGGAGCAACCGGTTCCCAGCAGGTCGGCTGCCCTGACCTGACAGAAACGATCCAGGTGCAGACCATTCGGCCAAGGCAATTTGATCGGTGCCGCCAGTCCGTTGCCAAAGCAGTTCATGAAGATACGGGCACCATCGGCTTGCAGATAGATAAGGTCGGTGGCGCCGCTGCCATCCAGGTCAGCCAGCAAAATGCGCGATGCATCGAAGGATTCGTAGGCAAAATCAAGTGGGGCAATGACCCGGCCTGTGCCGAATCGGCCTCGTCCAAGATTCGGCCAGCACTTCATTTCGTTGTGACGAATGCGCACCAGATGTTGCTGGCCGCTGCCCAGCACATCGCTGAAGGCCAACAGTTCGCTGGGGGAGTGGTTGTCACTGGGCAAGTCATCGTCATCAGGCATGCGCAGTATGTCGGTTGCCGTTTTGAACCCTGCCTTGCCCAGGCTGGCATTCAGCCTCACGCTGCGGGGACCGATGATGGCCAGATCGCCGAGGCCCGTCCCCATCAGATCGACCAACTGTCCGTTGGCCTGGAAAAACTCTGTGGGGAATGCCTCAAAAGGCGTGAATCCCGACCATTTGCCCCCAGCATCAAGGGTGAAAAAGCCGCTGATGCCCGGTTGGAACATTAGCCAGTCCGGCCGGTCATTGCCGGTGAAATGGCCAAGGATTTGCCGGACTGATTTGTCGGTGTCAGCGACGGGGATGCGTGGCAGTAATTGCGCAGGCAAATAGTCCACACGATCGCCGCCGTCCTCATGGCGTTTGGGGGCTCGGTAATACCATGCTTTTTCAGTCTGCTGAAGAATCCCCGGCAGACCCTCGCCGTACAGGTCGACAAACTGAAACAAGGGCGGATGTTGCAGCGTGTTCAGCACTTCGAAGGGCTGGAACCGGTTTGTCTCGGGTTGCCAGTCAAACGGGGTGTAGGAGAACTCGAGCGGAGGCAGGTAATCGGTATTGCCGTCACTGCCATAGGCCTGATTGAACACGGCGGTCAGCAAACTACAGGACAGGGGCGAGGTCTGGTACTCGAACAAAGCGCGGCGTACCAGTATCGGGCCGCTGGTCATTTTTTCTTCATCGGGGAAATGGTGAAACATCAGCACCTGCCGGCACAGGCGCGTGGTGCGCAACTCGAAACCATAGCGAAAGTCCGAGAACGGATCTGGACGCTCCTCTAAGATGGCTCGCCCCGCGACGTCAGGTTTGTCCTCCAGCGTGGCCGCACGTTCGCCGTAGTCGAAACATAACTCGAAATGGCAGCGTCGATCAGTGGCGGATGGATGGGTGAATGCGTAAAGCTGTGGAGCGCCAGTGACGTTGCCATAGCGCACACGGGTCAAGTAACACTGGATGCCTGTAGCGAGGGTCTCGGCGGTGTACTCGTAAACGATGTGTTCACCGTGGGCATTCATGCTTTCTTCAAGCAACCATTCCGCAACGTGATCAGGGTGGGCCGGATCAGCGCGGCGTGCCGACGGTGTTTTGCCATAGACGTGCTGGTGGCCATCCGCGCTGCCTACCAGCCAGAACCCGACCGGGTTATCAGCGCTCGCCCAGTGTTCGATGCGGTCGAAGCCGCGCTCGACCCGGGGGCGGTAGCGCACCACGCTATGAACGGAGTTTGTCGTATCGTCAGCGTAGTGTTTCCGGGTGGATTCGATCGCACCGCTGTCCTTGTTCCGGTCGGGCATCCAGACCGTGCCTTCGGGGCCGACGAACAAATCCTCATCGTTGTATGCCGGTACGCCCAGGCTGGTGCGCCGGGATATGGTCGGCACTGGCAGGTACCAACCCAGGCCGAATACCCCATTGCCGTGGCTGGAGCTGTAGCGTAAGGACAGTGCTGGCGCATAACCGCGACCTGCCGAGATCGGCAAGGCGATTTCGCAGGTGGCCGCGCCGCTGGAACCGACCGTGCCGATGTCCGCTCCGAGCGATTGAATCGCACCGCCTCCCTTGGGTAGCGACTGCGGGGTTGCTATGAGTTGAGGGTCTTGGGTCATGGCGTGAGCCCTCCGACCCTGGCGGTGTAGCGCAGGTGAACGATGACATCGGTGAGCGATTCGAGCATGGCTCTTTGCGAGTGGTGATTGGGAAAGGACAACTTCCACTTCGAGACCGCACCGGTGTATTCGAACGGCAAGAAGCGCTCATCCTGAAAGTTCAGCATGAACAGGCCGCTGTCATCGACGCCCGTCGACAGTGCAATTTGCTGATTCAGTCTTGCCTGTTTGAGGACAGTCTTGCCGTCGCCGGGCAAGACCACTTCACTCGCGGTTTGGGTCAGCGTGGCGCGGATATCTTCATAAGGGCCGACGATGGCCGGCAGCGAAACACTGATGCTTTTGATCCGGCGCAGACAGTGTCCGGGATAGTCATGGTCGAAGAGCGATTGGCTCAACTCGAACTCGCAGGATCCATTGTTCACCAGCTCGAATTTGATGCCTTGCATCGCCGGGTTGCCGCCATCCCCGGGGACGATGTCATCCCAGGGCTTGTTGATGGATTTCGCCCCGCCTGGCAGATCGTCCTCTTTCTGCTTGAGTCGTCGCAGCGACACGGTCTTGCGAATTTCCAGTTCGCGGTCATGGCACAGCAGGTAGGCATCGTTCATCTTCAGCAACCCAAGCCTCATTCGCTCACCCGGGCCCAGACCCCGATAGGTGGTATTCCATGCCAGATGCTCAAAGAAGGGCGGGGTTGAATCGTCGGCCAGCTCATAGCGCCAACACTGTTCCGTCAGTCGGCACAGGGCGAGTGTCGAGTCATACACCTGGTAGTAGAAGCTCGAGAGCTGATTGGTGAACCACTGATAAAGCTGTGAGTTGGTAAAACGCTTGCTGAGAAAGTTGTAGGCGTTGCGGGCTTGGTTCAGTGCTGCCCGGGTTTGTCGTAATAGCAGTTGCGAGGCGGCTTCCTTTTCGGCCTCCAGCGCCAGTTGGGCATCGATCTGGGCAATTTCCAGGGTGACCTGGTCGCGGGCGAATATCCATTCCTGATGGCGGCGACGGTATTGGGCGGCGCGTTCGAGCGCTTCGCCGGTTCCGTGGGCGGCAGTGGCTGCACCCATTGCCGCTGCTGCCACAGCCATAGGGCCGCCTTCCAGACGAAATCCTCCATCGGCCAGGCCGAAAATATTCGGTACGAGCTTCAATCCATGGCCGACGGCCTGTGCCGCATGTGCGCCAGCCTCGGCAATGCGCCCGGTCAGATGGGCAACGGCGGCGCCGACTTCTTCAGGATTGAGGACTTCATCAACCAGCTGGCCGTAGTAGTCCCGGCGTCCCTCAAGGATGGCTCTACCGGCAAGCAATGCCTCGCGGGACTTGCGGTCGATTGTCAGGGAATGCGTCTGCAGTTCGACGGCCATGTTGGCGATGTCCCAGACATGGTGTTGTTGCAGCTCCAGATAGCTGGCCTGCTCGCTACGTTCGATAAAGGACAGCAGCGTCGCGCCGAACTGGATGACACTTTCCACCGCCGTCATGGCTTGGGCGTGCATTGCGCTGAAGCGGTAGGGTGGAATCGCCAGACCGGAGCGCTGGACGTTGCCGGGCTCCGCCGCTTTTGGCGGATTGGTACTCAATGGATCGCCCGAGTCCGAAGTTGAACCGAAGATTGGAGGGTTTAAGGGCCGGCCGACGATATCGAGATTGTGCCGGAGGTTGTGCAAGCGACTTTCCAGTCTGTCCCAGTGCGCGATCAATACGGGATTGAAGGGCAACCGCAGGTGCGGGGTATCGATGGTATGGATCGACGGTGGATGGGCGTAAGGACGCACGCACACCTCAGGTGCCAGATTTTCCTGTGCCGATATGTCTTTGTTTTCGGTGCTCAGTTTTTTTTCAAAACTGCGCAGATCCGCGTTGATCTCGCTGCTGAAGTCGCCGAGGGTTATCGCGTTCCAGATGTCGGTCTGGCGGATATCCGGGCGCGGCCCGAGCAAATCCGCTGCCCGGACATACCATAGCTTTGCCTGCGATAAACCGTCCGGGGTCAACCGGCGATAGGCGGCATCGGCGCGATTGAGCAAGATGTCGATATGGAGCATGTACAAGGCTTTTCGAAAGTGCACCGGGTGACTCAGTGCGATTTGATGCGGATCCTGCGGGCCCTGAATGGCATGGCTGAGTTGCCCTGGCGCCGGAGTGCTGGAAGTCAGCGGTACTGAGTTCCAGTAATCAGGGCTGGCGCCCGCGATTTTTTTACGACCGGGATTGAACAGGTACTGCAACCAGTTTTCGGCGTGAGCGTATTGCCGCTCCTGATTGAAACGATGGGCCACCAGCCACGGCAAATAGAGAAATAGCTCGAAGAAATAACGACCGTAGGCACCATGGAAATCCATCTGCCCGGCATCGCCGCCCGCCTCGAAGGGCGGCTCGGGCAAGTGCTGTGAACTCCAGCTCAGCAACTCATCCATGCTGGCTTCGGCACGTTCGATCAGGTGCCTGGCGAACGTGATGTTCATTCGGATGGGCGAGCGTTTTTGCTTTTCAGTGACTGTGCTGCCGGATTCCGTGAACTCGATCTCGGATCCGGCGAAGTCGATGAACTCAGTGGTTCCTGTCTTCCCATCGAAGTGAGTGTTGATGCTGGGGGCGGTGCGCTCGTTCTGAAGCGCTTCATGGAGAAATTGCAGTTGCCGTTGCTCACCCGGCGGAAAGTGCTCGGCAAGATTTCTCAGAGGAACGTCTGTGTCAGCCTCTAGCAGACCGCTTGCACGAATGTCGGATCTGGAGATGGCATCCTTGTCGATCTGCGCCGACATCCAGAGCAAATGTTTCGCAGCCTTTTTGACGTATGGCACGTCAGTGACATACAGCGCGACCAACAGGCACGCATTATTCTGATCGTAGACAGCGATAGTCTGTGTGCCCTTCAGCACTTGCTCCACGCTCAGCGTGTGCATCTCTGTATGTAGCCCATAGGCTTGCACGCAGCTTGTGGGCGTACTCCAGCTTCCATCGTATTTCTTGAAACACATATTCAGACGGAATAAAGGGTTGGTCTTGGGCTTCGCTGGATCGCTGTTGCTTGAGGCTTTGTCTTGAAAGATGCATTCGGCCCAGATCACATACAGGCGCTTGTTGAACATCACGGGACGGACAGTGTGTTCAATGGCGCTTTCGGAAAAGGGCAGATCGAAGCGGTTCCAGTCCGACCAGGCCTGGGGTTCGGGCGCATCGTATTGGCTGGTCAGTGACTCAGGGACGCTAGGTCTTTTCGTCATGTCCAGTGAGCGCCAGTACCAGGTGTTCGCCGTTCTGGATCTGGCAACAAAGTAATAAGTACTGGCGCTGAAAACGCTGCCGTCGATGTAACCGTTGACGGTTTTCAGGTTTGCCACTTCTTCCAGCCTGCTCAGATAAGCCAGTACCGTGGTTTGTACAGACTCAATGCTTAACTGGTTCTGGTTGAGGTCGTTTTCCAGTTTCTTGAAGCTCTCGGTGCTGTTCTGGCGCAACGTTGGATCAAGATAGGCCGCCGGGAAATAGTGCAGGCGTTCGTTAGTTGCCCAGCCTTGGTATTCATGCATCGCCGTGCGCCAGGTTTCAATCTGGTCGGGTGCAACGACTGCCGTGTGATACCCCTGCTCCATGCTATCCAGAATGCTGTTGATGTATTGCTGCAGGCTGGCGATAGCGCAAGCCACCGGGCTGGTCGGCACGTCCTGGCTGACCAATACGTCCAGCAGCAAGTGGTGGTAGAGGTCATTCGCGGTCTTGAGCTGCGTGTTAATGTCGCCGCTGTTTGAAACGTCCGAATCGATCAAGGACAGATAGAGCCCGAGCAGCGCGTCACGCAGGCTTTCTTCAAGTTGTTTTTCGATCAGTGCTTTCATGTTCGTTCCTTGAGCATGAGATGGGATCAGTTTCCGCTGGCCATTACCGCCTCACCGACGGATTTCCAGTGTTCTTCAGGGCTGTCGTTCTGCAGTCTGGTCGCGTCAAGCAAGGCCGCCGCGCCGAGGCCGGTTTTTGCGCAGGTGTCGTGACAGCGCACAAGCCAGTCAATGTCCTCCATGGTGCTGGCCCGTGAGCGGGGTAATCGGGCGGTCAACAGACTGACTTGCGCCGGCGTCCAGTTCAGCAGTCGCGCCAGATGAAGGTTGCTGGCGTCCGCGGATGAGCCGGGTTCGTTGGCCAGCTCCAGATAATTCAACAGGCTTTCTTCATCATGCTGATGGGTCGTCATGCAATGGACTATCCGGTCGAGCAGGTAGAGGGTCTCGAGTGACAGCGCCAATGCCGAATTCGAGCGTTGCAGCCAATCGGGATGGTTTTGAAAAACCTGTAATGCCCTGTTGCTCATTTGCAGCTGAACGGCCGCCCGGGCATGGCGCAGGACGGGTTCGAGGGTCGATGCGAGATCGTTCAAGCGTTCCGAGGACAATGCGGCAAGCAGGATTCGGTGGATCGAGGACTTCGCCCAGGTCACTACGCCCTTTGCACATGTCATGGGAAGCCAGCAGGTTTCCTGTAGAAACGTCTCGATCAGATGTTGCTGTCGATCATGGGCTGGCAGGAGCAGGTCTTTGAGTTTTTGTCGGGCGTTTTTCTTTAGTCTCTGGCTTTGCGCGTCGTCGTCGACGTGAATCAACAGCGCGGGTAATTTCTCGAGGGCCGCGTCCATCTTTTCAGAGGCGTCGTCCGTTGCCAGCGGCGCGAAATTTTTCACCAGACCCTTTTCATCGAGCAAGTCGATAGCCAACTCTGCGCGCAAATTCGCACTGTCGGGCAGTGACAAGGCTGCCAACTCGGGTGTCGTCACTACGGCTTTTCGGGTCGCAGCCTGCAGACTGGTGAAGTGTTGCAGCAACTTACCCAGCATTTGCTCGCTGCTGCCTGCCGGCGTCAGGAGCTGCTGAAGTCCCGGGATGTCAAAGACGGACTGCTTGATCCAGCGGCTGCTCCAGTCCATTTGCATCAGGACATCAAGCATGTCGAGATCCCGTGGCGGGCTCTCGGCGCTGGTCAGTGTGACCTTTACGTAGGTTTCAAACAGTGCCCGGTTTGCGCCCTGCCTGGTTAGCGTTACGAAAGGGCTTTGCAACTGCAGCAGTTCATCGAGAGTGCCACCGTAGGTGGACACAGTCCCCGCTAAGGACGTGACGGTATTCGCCGCGACCCCATGAGGCATCTTGAAATAGAGTTCAGGCATCTCCCCGGATAAATTGCGGGGATAGCGGACAGTGATCACGTTGTCGATCGAGTCGGAAAAAAAAGCCGTTCCTATCTCGATGCTGGAGCCTGGAAGCAAGTGCCAGTGCTTCATGTCCGCCGACAACGGGGCGCCGATGGACAGGTTTATCTTGAGCCCTTCAAGATCGGAGCAATCGACCTTGATTTCATGCTCTTTGGTCTGACCTGACACCAGATACGCGGCAATCCTTTCTCCGCCCAAAAGATTCGCCAGCGTCGCACTTTCACTGACGGTGAAGCCGAACAGCTGCGCAATGCGAGCCTGTCGGTAAATGGAGGACAACGTGTGCGCGTCGCACTTCAGCGAGCCCAGTTGTTTCTCGGTATTTTTCACAATGTGCAACAGCGCGTTTTCCGACAGGGAAATACCCAGGCTGGCGCTCAAATGCTGCAGAACCGAATGCGAGAGTGGATCTGTCGGGTTTGACGAAAACGCTCGGCCATCAAGTATCAGCGGCGCATCGAACAAGCGCGCCTGATTGAAGATCCGGTCAAAGAGTGCCGGCTCATTACTGGTCGCGGACGTTGATACAAGGTGCAGTAATGCGGCGAATTCCTCAGCCTTGAGTGAATAGTTGCGCTGAAAATATCGATACACACCGAGTGCCCGAATCACATAACGATCAATTTGCAGCCTGGGTTCCGGTGCGCGCGGCGAGCCCATGGCACTGCAGATGAGGACATCCAGATCGGCGAAGGGCATCTCCAGCCAGCGTTGCAGGCGAATCATTCGATGCAGGCGCTCTAAACGTTGCGCGGTTGCATGTGTGATGCGCGCAGGTTTCGCGTTTCGGTCGATCGTCATCGCCGGGTAGCGGGCGCTAGTCGCACCGTTGACGTAACGGGCTGTACCGGCCCCGAATGAGCTCGCCCCCAGACGATTCTGAGGGGAGTTGTGCAGGGCGTATCGGCCTTGCGCGAGTAATGCCTCCAACTGGTCGGCATTGAGCCCGGTTCGCTCGAGGAAGGTGCTGATGTGACTGAGATCGTCGGTCGTTGCCGGGCCGTAAACAGGTTTCCAGTATTGCGACTGTTGCTCGGCTGTAAACGAATCACTTGCGACGCTCGACAGTGTTCTGGCATCAGGCCAGTCAGTCAGAAGTGCCTGACGCTTGGGTCCCAACCCTGACATCAGGGCCTGTGCCACACGCGGTGAAGATTGCGGCACGCTGCCATAAAGATGGCTTTCATGCTGGCTTAAGGGGAGATGCTGGCTGATGCGATAGTTCAACTCGCCCAGCGCAGTGTTTTTTTCGTTCAGCCCCAACAGGCATTGGTGATGAAAGAATTCGTAGGGAAGGACGAAAGGGAACTGCCGTTGAGCCAGCAGTTGATAGGTCGATTGAGCTTTGTCGGGGGCCGATAACAGCCCTGCGCGAATATTGTTATCCAGCGTTTCGTTGACGATCCTGAGCATCGGTTGAGCAGTGAAGGTGCTTTGATGACTGATCGACAGTAGCGACAGATCCGGGCGTCGTGTAGCCAAAAGAATTCGATCGTTTTTCTCTTCGCTGTTTACTGAGGGACTTGACTCCAGTTGCAGGGCAAACAGGTACAGCGCGCGGAGATAGGCGACCTGCGAATCGATGGCGGCAATCGAATCGACCTTGCAGGCATCGTCCCAGTTTTCCATGAACAGATGGGTATAAGTGGGGGCTTGTTCCTCGGCTTTGCGAATGCTCGACGGATGCCAGTGGTGTTGTGCTTTTCCATCTGAAGTGCGCTGTTCCCGGTAGAGATGCGTGAGCTGCGCCGCGAGACATCTGACATTGTCGAAAAGCATTTTTGTATCGATTGAGGACGACAGTTGGCGCAGTGATTGTCTGGCTTCAACGCCGGCGCGGACCCTGGCGGCGAATTCGGCCTCGGTCAGTCGGGTGATGTCGAAGATCGAGCCGAACTTCAGATCCTTGTCGAAAAGCTCTTTGAACTCGCTCTCCTGATCTTTCGGACTGTGCGTCTGGATCAACGTCTTGAGCAGTGTTCGGTCGGTCATCCCGGTTGTCTCCTTCTCTGTGGAGAATCGACACTACGCGGGACGCTTCAACAGCGCTGTCAGCCATTGCGGCCGTTGGACAGAGGATATTCGCCGCTGCACATCGGAAAGGGATCACGAGGATGTAGGAATTTGAAGGGCGGGGGCGGGACATGCATCGGGCGCTGTAGATGTCGTTGCACGGCTCCAGCGCCGGAGACGTGCAACGGGCAGTTTAGCGGTCGAATCAGACCCGGAAGTGGCTGACCATCTGCTGCAGCTGACCACCCAGGCGCGCCAGCTCAACACTCGATGCCGCGGTTTCATCACTCGCCGCTGCGGTCTGCTCCGAGACGTCGCGCACGTTGATGATGCTGCGGCTGATCTCTTCCGCCACTGCGCTCTGCTGTTCAGCCGCCGCCGCGATCTGCTGGTTCATCGACTGAATATTCGACACCGTGCGGGTGATGCTTTCCAGTGACAGGCCGGCCTTGCGCGTCAGCGCGACGCTGCTGTCGGTCAGTGCGCGGCTGTTGTTCATCACCGCCGAAACCTGCTGGGTGCCGTTCTGCAGACCGGCGACCAGGCCTTCGATTTCTTCGGTGGACTTCTGAGTGCGCTGCGCCAGGCCACGAACTTCGTCGGCGACCACGGCAAAACCACGACCGGCTTCACCGGCGCGTGCGGCTTCGATCGCAGCGTTAAGGGCGAGCAGGTTGGTCTGTTCGGCAACGGCCTTGATCACGTCCATGACGCTGCCGATCTTGTCGCTTTCCTGTTGCAGCACGCTCATGGCTTCGGTCGAACGCACCACTTCGCTGGCCAGACGTTCGATCTGCGCGATGGCTTCGTTGACCACTTTGTCGCCTTCACGGGCTTCGCCGTCAGCGGCGGCAGCGGCTTGCGAGGCTTCCTCGGCGTTGCGCGCAACTTCCTGCACGGTGGCAGTCATTTCGTGCATTGCGGTGGCGACCTGATCGGTCTCGACTTTCTGGCTGTTCACCCCGGCGCTGGTCTGTTCGGTGACGGCGGACAACTCTTCGGCGGCGCTGGCGATTTGGGTGACGCCGTCGCGGATGCCGCTGATCAAATCGCGCAGGGTCACGCCCATGCGCGCGATGCCTTGTTGCAGCACACCGAGTTCGTCGCGACGGGTAACGATGACATTGTGGGTCAGGTCGCCGCTGGCGATGCGGTCGACCACGGCCATGGTTTCGCGCAGAGGACGGGTGATCTGACGGGTGATCAACACCGCGGCAATCACGCCAACCAGCAACGCCAGCAGGGTGCTGATCAGTTGCAGAGTACGGGCCTGAGCGCTTTCGGCGTCACGACGGTCGAGTTGGATCTGATACAGCTGCTCGCTCTGGGTCACGATGGTCGCGCCCTGATCGGTCATTTCCTTGCGCGCCTGCACGGCTTCGCTGTTGGCGTTTTTAAACGCCTGCAAGGCGCTGCGGTAATTGACCAGCGCGGTTTCCAGCTGACGTAGGGCATCTGCCTGAGTGTCAGCGAAATGCACGTTCAATTGCTTGAGGCTGGCGATCGCGACGTCGAGTTGGGCGACGGCTTTCTGCTCGGTGTCGGCGTTGGTGGCGGCCATGTAGCTGCGCACTTCGTAGCGGGTGAGGATGAACGCTTCCTTGGCCGTGGTAATGGCCTGGAACTGTTCGAAACGCTGCTCGCTCATGTCCATTTGCTGGACATGTTTGCTGATCGATTCGATCTGACGGTACGCGACGTCGGCATTCACGCTCATGGCGTCGCGTGCACTGTTGGCGGTGCGGTAGGCGTTGCGCATTTTGTTCAGCGAGGTCTGGTATTCAGCAATGGTCGCCGCCTGCGCCTTGAGCAACTTGACGTTTTCCGGGCTCTTGAAGCTGCTGATCAACTTCTGCTGTTGCGCGGCGAAGGCTTCAAGGGTGGTCTGCACGTTTTGCGCGGCGGTTTCATCGCCGTTGGTCAGCATGTATTGCAGGCGCACCACGCGCAGTTTGGTCAGGCCGGAGTTGAGCTGGGTGATGTCGCTCATCCAGTTGCTGCGGTCGATCAGGCCGCCGAGGCTGGTCCAACCGGTCAGGGCCAGGACGCAGGTCAGGGCCAGCACCAGGCCGAAGCCCAGGCCCAATTTCATGTTCACGCTGATGTTGCCGAACCAGCTATTCATCAAAAATCCTCCAGAAACGTTGGGTTTCTTGGTCGTCGGTTAGGCTGGAAGATTGTTGTTTTTTTGAGCCAGCAATGGTGTTAGCAGGTCTGTATCGGCCGCAATGCCGAGAGCTGAAAGGATTTTGTCCTACGGAATTTGTAACAAAGGATCCCAAGACTTTTTTCACATGGGTTTCACTGGCTGCCCACGCCCGCCTCTGTACCTTCGCCGCATCGAATGACAAGTGATGCATGCCGGTGAGGCGGCTTTTTGTGGAATTGAGACTGAATCTGTTCGGCGTCAAACGCTCGATCGATCTGAGCGGTTTGGCGCGTTTTCGCAACACGTGGGTGGTGTTGGCCGCCTCCGTGCTGGTGATTCCGCTGACCTTGTGGTTGCTGGCACCCGCTGCCGTGCCTGACCTGGCCCACGGCAATGTCGCCGGCGCGCAGGCGTTGGCGCAGGGCTGGGCGCAAGGCGACATGATCGTGCTGGTGCGCCACGTCGAACGCTGCGATCACTCCAAGGCACCGTGCCTGAGCGGCAATGACGGCATCACTCAACGTTCGCGCAGTGTCGCGGATGCGGTGGGCTCGCAGTTTGAACAACTGGGCCTGAGCAACGCCGACCTCTACAACAGCCCGATCGAGCGCACCGTGCAGACCGCTGGTTACATGTTCACCAAGACCTCCACCGCCGCCGATTGGTTGATCAGTTGCAAGGGGCGAATGTTGCAGGAGGCGCTGGCGCACAAAGTGCCGGGGCGCAATCTGATCCTGGTGACCCACAGCGAGTGCATGGGGCAACTGGAGAAAGACCTGAACGTACCGGCCTCCGATCCCGGCTACGGCTCTTCGCTGTTTGTCGCCGCTGCCAATCCGGCGGCCCCACAAATGCTCGGCTTCATTGAAGCCTCCGACTGGCGCACGGTGACCACCCGATGAAATCGCGTTTCTACGCTTACAACTTTGGCATACCGCTGCTCTGTGCAGCGGTGGTGTTTCTGCTGTTCGACATGACCAAAATCGACATCGCCTTCAGCAACCTGTTGTTCGACCCGCTGACCCAGACCTTCCCGCTCGACAAAATCCACTTCTTCGAAAAACTCACGCACAAATGGGCGCGGATCATTCCGAACTGGACAGGGGAAATCGCCGTGATCGGTGCGATGCTCTCGGTCATCTGGCCATTGGTCAGCCCGCAGAAGCGGCCACGACTGGGTGCCTTTCTGCAGCGCAGCCGAGTCGCGCCGGTGCTGCGCTTTGCCGCCGATCACCGTAGGGATTTTTTCTTCGTCGTGGTGGCGTTCGCCGTTTGCACCGGAGTGATTCACTTCCTCAAGGCGCACACCAGCGTTTACTGCCCGATCGAGACCACGCTGTACGGCGGCAAAATGGCTCATGTCGAGTGGTACGAGAATTTCCAGTTGTTCCATGAAGCGGGCGAGGGCCGTTGCTGGCCGGGCGGGCACGCGTCGGGTGGGTTCACCATGCTGGCGCTGTACTTTGTTGCGCGACGCTACCAGTGGCGGTTTTCCAAGGCGATTTTGTGGGGCTCGTTGTTGCTCGGTTTTATCTACGGCACGACACGCGTCCTGCAAGGTTGGCACTACATGTCCCACACGTTTTGGGCCGGGATCTTTGTCTGGCTGGCGTGTTTGCTGACAGCGTTGGCGTTTTATGGACGGGCGCGGCTGGAGATGCCGGTGTTGGAGAAGCATGAGCGGACAGTGTCAGTCGCAACGTCGGCAACAGTTGGAATGCCCATCCAGTGAATAACCTGTGGCGAGGGGATTTATCCCCGATGGGGCGCGAAGCGGCCCCTCTCTTGATTCAAAAGAAAGGGCTGCTGCGCAGCCCATCGGGGATAAATCCCCTCACCACAGGGCTTTGTGTTTAGCCCGATCTAGTCGGTGACAAAGTAATAAGCCTGTCGCCCAACCATCATGGTCTTTAGCACTTTCAGCGGCGCAACAGGCTCAGCATCCGCCGAGATCACCGCCACATTTGTCGCTGCCGCTCCCAGAAACTCCCGCAACTGCGCCTCCGTATCCAGGCCCTTCAGCACACTCTGTGTATAAAACACGCTCGCACCGCCCACCCGTTCATTCGCCTGAAACAACGCCACCTGATGACCGCTGGCCTGCAACGATTGAATGTGTTCCGTCAGCGGCAGAAACGACAGGTGTTTATCCGCATTCGGCAGCGCCCACTGCGCCGCGCCGAGATAACCGGCGATCACCACCGCCAACACGCCGAACGCCAATGCCTGACGCCGACGAGCGATCCAGCCTACAAATCGATTCGCCGATTCGTACGCTTTCAACCGCTCGAACAATACAAATGCATACTCAGCCGCGATCACCGCAGCCGCCGGCGTCATCGACATCAGGTAGACCGTGCGCTTGCTCGACGCCAACGTCAGCATCACAAACTGCGCCACGATCCACAGGCTGAAAAACAGCAGATACCGATTCGCCTTCAACTCTTTACGGAAGTGCCACAGCCCCAGATACACCAGAATATTCCACGGCAAAAACGCTTGCGGCAGCTTGGCGAGGTAGTAATAAAACGGCTCGTAATGGCCGGCCTCAACGAACGACCCGCTGAAACGTCCGACACTGTTGGTCAGCAACACTTCTCTGACCGCTTGCGCACCGCCATGCTGATAAAGCACCACCAGCCAGATCAGCAGCGGAATCAAACCGACCACGGTGAGCAATCCCGGCCGCAACCAATCAGCGATCTTCAAACGCCTGTCGATCAGGTTGTCCGCCAGCAGATAAGCAAAAATCACCACGCCAGGCATCGCCAAACCGAGCACACCTTTACTCAACGTCGCGATGGCAATGCCGACGACAAACAGCAGCGAATTGCCCAGCGTCGGCAGTCGCTGCGCCTGGAAAAATGCCAGCAATGCCGCCGTCACGCCGAGCGCCAGCAGCGCGTCTTCACCGACGCCACGTACGTTGCTCCAGTAACTGGCCATGGTCGCCAGCAGAATCCCCGCCGTCCACGCGACCCTTTTCGGCCGCTCGAAGCGACGCAACATGCCGTACAACAACATCACGCTAAACAACCCGGCCACCGCCGAGGCCAACCGCACCGCCCACGGCGAAACGCCGAACACGCGCATTGCACCGGCGTCCAGCCACAAACTCAGCGGGGGTTTTTCCAGAAACGCTTCACCGAACAGACGCGGCGTCACCCAGTCATTGTCCAGATGCATTTCCATGGCGATGCCGGCGACGCGGGCCTCGGTGGAGCCTTGCAACTGATGGTTGCCCAGCGCAAAGAAAAACAGCAGGGCGGCAAGCAGAAACAGCGAAGTGACGGCACGCGACATGACGTTCAGGCTACCGAAAGGGGCGGGAACTCCGAGCATACGTCGGCAATGCTGAACAAATCGTGAAGCTTAGGCGAGTGGTCGCGACCAACGTTTGTCCGGCGTTTCGAACCGCGGATTGACCAGCGCCGTTAGCACATGATCCTGCCAGCGTCCGGCAATGTTCAGATACGCCTTGGCGTAGCCCTCACGCTCGAAACCCAAGTGCTCCAGCAACCGCGCACTGCGCTCGTTGCCGGGAATGTAGTTGGCCATGATCCGGTGCAGATTCTGCCCCTCGAACATGTACGCGATGCCAGCCTCCAGCGCCTCCTGCATCAAACCCTGGCCCTGATGGGCTTCATCGATGTGATAACCCAGATAACACGCCTGAAAAGCCCCGCGAATAACCCCGCTGAAATTGCACGCCCCGATCATCTGCTGGCCGTCCGGCGACAACAGCGCGAAATGCATCGCCAGTCCGGCCTCAAACGCACTGGACTGAATCTCGAGGCGGCGGCGGATTTGCGCGGTGGAGAAATATTCAGTGGTACGAATCGGCGACCACGGCGCGAGATGGCGCAGGTTGCGGCGATAGAACTCACTTTCGAGTTCCGCCTGATCCGGGGCAAGAATCGCCAGCGTCAGGCGTTGGCAGGGCAGGGTCAACAGCGGCATCGGACGTTCCGGTCGGCGGGGTTGTCAGACAGCATTGCCCGACACCGCAGAAAATACAAACCGGTTTGATGTTCTGTAGGAGCTGCCGAAGGCTGCGATTTTTCGCTCCTGCGTTTCAAGATCAAAAGATCGCAGCCTTCGGCAGCGCCTACACGGGAAACTTTCAACAATGAGGAATTTCAGGCAAAAAAAAGCCCGCAGGAGCGCGGGCGAACCGTAGTTTCTTGAATGAGCGAGCGAACTTTACAGGTTCGGTCGGGCAGGGGCAGTGAAGAAAAATTCATCTCGTTTGCGGCCGCTCTAACCCGGTTCAAGGCAGGTAATCAGCGGTAAAGTCGGCTTCCGAACGTGCGCGCAATCGACCTTTGCGACAGGCCAATTGAAAGCGTTCGAAGTCGCGTTCATTTTGCGCGGTGTAGCTTTGCGCGTACGTCAACAACGCATCGGCGAGCGCATCGCTTTTGCCGATGTAGCCGCTGATATGCGCGGCTTGCCCGGACGCTTTCGCATGCGCGCGGGCCAGGGCGCGACCGCAAACCCGTCCATAGGCGGCGAAGGTTTCAGCGTCGAAGGTTTCCAGTTCGGCGGAGATTTTCATGTCACGCAGTTGCCGCACATAGAAATGCCGACCGTTGGGCCCCGTCGTCCAGCCGAGAAACAGATCGCTGGCCGCCTGCATTAAACGCTGACACTCGACCACGCGCTGACCTTCGTGGCGCACCGGCGATTTGCCTTTGACGTAATCGGCAAGCACCGAGCGCCGCGCCTCCTTGAATTGCAGAAACAGCGGAAATTCCTGATCGTCGGTCATTAGCGCCACCAGACAACGGGTGCCGACACTGCCGACGCCGACCACTTTGAACGCCATGTCTTGCACATGAAACCGCGACAACAATTCGCGACGATCAGGTTGCAGCGTGCCGCGATAATCGCGCATGAACATCTCGTAAAGCGGACGCCAGTCCGACAGTCGCAGCCAGTCATCCTCGGCATTGAGCAACGTAGAGTTGTTGTGCAGATGGAAAATTTCCGGCAAGTCATCGCGAATAACCAGACGCCCGTGTTTATCGCGCTCGCTGATCTTCGGCAGCAGTCCTGCGTGAGTGCGCTGCTCAGCTTTTTCGATAGCGCGCTGCACGTGTTCAAGCGTGGTTTTGCGCGCCTGCGCGAGCAAGTCGGTGTAACTGATCGACTCGTACCAGTTCTCCAGCGAACTCTGTTCGGCGCACTCCAGCAGGGTCGCTTGATACGCGCCGATCATGTCGCGACACACCGACTCTTCGACCGAATCGCCGTGGCGCAAGTCGCGCGCGGCAACCACCAAACTGGCGGCCAGACGTTTCAAATCCCACTCCCACGGCCCGGGATGCGCCTCGTCAAAATCATTAACGCTGAATAGCAGATTGCGCTCCGGCGTGGCGAAACCACCGAAATTCATCAGATGACAATCACCGCAGATCGGCGAAATCAAACCCATGGTCGCCGTGCTCGACAAGTCATGCGCCTGCAACAACGCATTGCCGCGAAAAAACGTAAACGGCGACACCAGCATCCGTCCGTAACGCAACTCCACCAACGACTCGACACGCCCCTGACTCGACGCCTTGATCAGCGGAATCGGATCACGACTCATCTTGCCCGTCGAAGCCTGAGAGCCGCGCGAGCACTGCTTGCGTGCGTCTTTGCCGGTTTGCATTCGGTCTTTTAAGGAAGTCATGATCACTCGGGTGTCGACGTTGAAAGGCATGTGCGCTGTGAGTGTAGAAGCGCTTTCGCACTTCACCCGCAAGGTTTGCACCGCGCGCGATCTGCGATAACGTCCAACCGACCTCACGTTTGGAAAACGGGGAGCGCCCGGGTTCAGTCAGCCGCTGTTTATTCCTTAAGGGGTTGTTGGCCACTGGTACTTGGCGGGAATGACTCGCAGATCTTGTGGGTGTTTCCGACGATGACGTAGTTGGGGGCGGTGGCGTTGGGGGTATTGGTGGGGGGCGTAGAAGGACATAGTGCTGAGGTGATTGCGTCTTCACATAATCCTGACTGGAGCAGAGCTATTCTGCGAATGCCCCCGCACGGAGCGACGCCGCTATGAACCTGAGTATTTTCTACGCTTTGGCAGCCGCTGCACTGTTTGGCGCCAGCACACCGTTGGCCAAGTATCTGGGGCTGAACACTCCACCGATTCTGTTGGCCGGGCTGCTTTATCTGGGCAGCGGTGTTGGCCTAAGCATTGTTCGTTTTGTTCGTGATCGAGGCTGGCAACGACCAAAACTGGAGGCAGGAGAGTGGCCATGGCTGGCCGGTGCCATCTTGTTCGGCGGCGTGCTGGCGCCAGTGGCGCTGATGTTCGGTCTGACGCGGACGGCAGGCGCAACGGCCTCGTTGATGCTGAACCTTGAGTCGGTACTGACGGCCGTTCTCGCCTGGCTAGTGTTCAAGGAAAACGCCGATCGGCGAATCGTCATCGGCATGCTCGCCATCGTCTTGGGCGGCATCGTGCTTTCATGGCCACAAGACACCTCGACGGCGAATGACTGGACAGGGCCGCTCGCCGTGGCATTCGCCTGTCTGTGCTGGGCGATCGACAACAACCTGACCCGCAAGGTCTCTGCTTCGGACGCGCTGTTTATCGCAGGCAGCAAAGGCCTGGCGGCGGGCGTAGTGAATTGCGCTTTGGCACTGTTTATCGGCACGCAATGGCCTGCTGCGGGGTCGTTGGTTTTAACGCTGCTTGTCGGGTTTCTGGGCTACGGCATCAGTCTTGTGCTGTTTGTGCTTGCCCTTCGGGGGTTGGGGAGTGCGCGTACGGGAGCGTATTTTTCAACGGCGCCGTTTCTGGGCGCGGTGATCTCGATTGTGGTGTTGGGCGAGTCGGTTTCGCTGCTGTTCGGTGTCGCGGCGATGTTGATGGCGGTGGGGGTGTGGATTCATCTGATGGAACATCATGCACATGAGCATCTGCATGAACCGCTGGAACACGAGCATCGGCATACGCATGACGAGCATCATCAGCATGAGCATGGTTTTGACTGGGATGGTAAGGAACCGCACAGCCATGCGCATCAGCATGTGGCGTTACGGCATAGTCATGCGCATTTTCCTGATGTGCATCATCGGCATGGGCATTGATTGGTTACGTTGGGCGAAGCCCAGATGCGACAAAGCCCGCACTGGGCGGGCTTTGTCGTTGAGAGTTGGTGGAGCCGGGGGGATTTGAACCCGCATCCAACCCCCGTAATGCGTGGCTTTGAGCCAGAAGGCTGTCATTTTGCTGTCATTTCTATCTCGACCGCTTAACAGGCGCTCGGCCCAGCCTGGGGACTTTCAGAGTTTTCAACTCGTCACCGCGTTCTACCATCGCCCGAATTCGTCTTATGCGGCTTACGAATTTCCCCGTATCTAGGAAGTAGTTGGGATATGCTTTCCTGAGTGCCGCTAACGATTGTGCTGCTACCAATACGACTTGGACTCCCGGTTTGTTTTTTGCAAGCTTCTCTTGTTCCAAGTATTCGGTTGTAGCTTGCGGTAGTGATTCTCTAGAAAAACCATTCACGCTTACATTCATTGCAGTCGCATCAAGCTGCAGCAGGTAGTAGTGAGTACCTTGTCTGTTGGTGTCTTTTAGATTTTCAACTAGTGTATTGTACATGCCGAGCGATTTGATCACTTCTAGCTCAGTTTCAAGCTCAAGCATTTTCACAAAGGTTTGTAAGTTTGATAACTCTTTGTGCGCGTCTAATACCGGGGAGCCTTCTAAAATGGCAAAGCTTGAGGACGCGTAGCAGAAAAACTCAAGCCAACGCTCATTTCCAACACTAGATTTAAGCGCCTGGTTAAGAAAAACCCCAGCGGTCTCCACCGCCGTAGCCCATGCGTGCTGTATGTCATTTCGGAGTTGTAACTCCAGCAGTAGGCCTTCGTACGCAGTTGCTCCACCTTTTCTGTTGTTGTATTTGTAGACTAGATGTATTCCCCTATATCCAGAGTCTTTGGGATTCTGAATATAATCGTTTTCCGATACGAGCACGTGATCAAATTTACTGTGCAAGACATACGAGTCACGTAGTTGGTAAATCTGTCGGGCGGTGGATACAACCGCCCGAAGCCCACCGATGTCTTGCATCCTCGATAGACTCATGGAACTGAAACGTTCAAGTTTGGCGACTATCGATGGTATACGTTTCAGGCGCTGGGCCACTAAACCATCGATTCCGAGCGCGCTCATTTTATTGCGTAGGCCAGCTTGAAATGTATTTACAGGGTAGCTGTGGCTAGATCGCCAGTTGTTTAGAACCTGCAATGCCTCTTCAAATTGGTCGTCAGTGGCGTCGTCATCAAAGAGAGTCGCTCCTGCTCGCTTCACTCGTTCTTTACTGTAAAGCGGAGTCACCCAAGCCATTGCATCCCTCCTTGGTTTTTTTCGGTTAGATTTTGATGATGGCATTTTGCGCGCCCTCACGTAAATGCTTTGTCGAAGCCGTAGCCTCCACGCTCCACTGAGCTACAGCTTTCAACCCCATGAGGCTGTCGTCGTTAGACATCCATCTGCCATAGACTCTTGCGATCATTGTCCAGTCAGTGTGGCCCATTTGTTTAGCCACCCACATAGGATGCTCACCGGCTGACAGCATCATGGAAGCGTAGGTGTGACGGGTCTGGTAAGGCCTCCGATACCGGACACCAGCCTTCTTCATCGCAGGCACCCACATCGTTTTCCGAATGGGGCCGTCACCTGCCCAGCGTTCAAGGGTGCGCGGGTTCTGAAAGACCTCTGCGTCAGCCAGGAACGTATGAGCCTTCTGAGATTTCAAAGCTTCCAACGCCGGCTTGAGCAACTTCACGCTACGGCGCCCTGCTGCAGTCTTCGTCGTCTCTGCCGTTCCTTTGCTGGCCTGGGTCATCGCTCGGCTGATCATCACTTCTTCACGCAGCCAGTCGATGTCGCCCCAGTCCAGTGCCACCAACTCACTCGTGCGTAGGCCAGTCCATAGGGCGAACTGCATCATGTTGCGAGCCTGTCCGGAGAGGGCGCCCAACACGGCGTGTTGCTCTTCAGGACTGAAGGGGTCGACGTCGTCCTCTTTCGGCGGTGCGGACTTGCGTGAATAGGTCCAGCCGGCGAGGGGATTCAGCTCGATCAACTCCTCCTCGGTCGCATCATTGAGGGCGGATCGAAGGCAGCTCTGGATGTTGCTGAGCGTTTTGTTGCTCACCTCCAGCGTATCCAACCAGTCGCGCACTGCCTTACGTTTGAGCTCCACCAGCATCGTGTCGCCGAGGGCGGGAATCAGGCGCAGCGTGACCAGCTTCCGGTAACCATCAAACGTGCTGCTCGCGATGTGCTTCCGCTTTGCTTCGAGCCACCTGGTCAAAAAGCCGTTCATGGTTTCGCGGGATGCCTCGGGCGCGAACTTCGCTGCGCGGGCAGATCCCGGAAACGTAACCGAGTAGTCGAAGTTGCCGATCGATATCGCATGCTCGATCGCCGCCTTGTGCTGCTCGGCCTTCTTCAGATTAGTGGCGGAGGGCTTGAGCGTGATCCGCTCGCGGCACCGGACGCCCCGATACATGAACGTGATTTCGATACTCGTATCGGAGACCGCCCGAACTCCCCGCCCGCCTCTACCCATGACTCATATCCTTCTATGTCGAGAAGCGTCCGGCCATCCGGCGCTTTGATCCATATCTCACCGAGCCGCCAGATCCCGTCACGGATCTTTGAGCGGATCGCGTCTTCTGTGTAGCCAGACTCGCTGGCAAATTTCCTGACAGTCACATAGCGCATGACTTCACCGTGCTTCGTGTCGCGACACTTTTTCAAAGTTCGCGTTTTGTGTCGCGTCACGGCCATGCGTCACGCGAGCTGGAAATGCCACGCCCTCCCACTTGCCGGCCATTCCACGGATGTGGTGACGGTCGACGTGCGGGCGATGCGGCTTGCTTGCGTAAAGGCTGTCGCAGGCGGAGAACCGCTCAATGTCACCAGCGATATTCAGCAGCACCTGATGTTCGGTGGTGTTGACCTTGATCCAGCCGTCCTTCGTTTTCCCGTGATCGCTGGTGCGACTCAGGATGAAACGACGACCGCTGTTCTTGGCGCCGGTAGACGACTCGTTCAGGTAGTAGGCGATCGCTCCTTGGCGAACCCGCAGAATTGTCTTAGCCACGGCCAACCCCTTTGACTGGAGGTAACTCTGGCTTCGACTCAATGAAGCTGCTGGCGCTGTTCTCGCCGCCAATGTGGCGGAAGTAATCAATCTCTACTTTGGCGCTTTCGATCAGTACGCGGCTGATGTCGGAGACGGAAGATGCGCGCTGAACTTCCTTGGCCAAGTCTTCATCAGTGGCTTCGCGCACGGCCTCAAGCTGTGCAAAAAGGTGGTCGCGCAGGTCGCTGAGTTTGTTCTTCATGATTTTTCCCGTATGGCTCTTTTTAGGTCCTGCTGTGCCAGGATTACGTCCTGCAATTCAGCGGGGTATTTGCGTACCTGGTTGCGCCGGCAATGCTTGTCCTTTGTTACGAGCTTTAGGTTGGCCAAGGCTGTATTCCTGATATTTCCATCCCTCGCGACAATGACGCAGTCGTCGGGGATAGGTCCGTTTGCTTGCTCCCAAACCCATCGGTGTTCTAGTACCCACTCGCCACCGGGCAACTTCAGCGAGATGTACTTGCCGGTATCCCGCCGCTCGCCAGGCTCAATCCAGTTGTAACTTTTCTTGCCGCGCGGATAAGGCCTGAAACGAGTTGCGTCCAGAATTGGTTGGTCACGCCTCAGTCCGAGGTTGGCGGCCTTGTTCTTGATCTGGCCTGCCGTCTTACCTACCTTCAAAACCAACTCAGGCATTGGGGTCAGCGGGTAAAGCTCGGTCAACAGGGCTACTTCCTGCGCTGTCCACTTACGCCCAATACCGTCTTCACGCATGAAAAGCGCCATGCTGGAAGTGGTCTGCCAGCAACCCGGAGTTGACCGATTCCGCTGCTAAAACGTTACATCTGTATCGTTTATGAGACGCTATTGACTCCATGCATAACTGCACGTATTTAACCGGTTTGGTTTTGTTTCCAAGATGGTCTCTAGGAATAGGAGCAGGAAGAACATGCCACATCGAGGATCGACGTTTTGGTTGTGGGCCGATTGCGAGCTTCACCACAGAACTCATAGTGAAGTTGTTGGCAACGAAATCATTATTGATGTTCAAGCAAGACTTTCTCGACAGGGTGTAACCCAATTGTTTCTGGGCGTTTACTCCGAAAGTCTCCGCATCATTCATGAAGAGGCGTACACCGAGCGAACCGACGAGACGATGACTGCCGCGCTTTCGTGGGGAGTGGACAAGGCGCGCAGCATTGCAGCTGAATCCGCGGGCTCCTCCAAAAATCCTCTCATTCATGATTCCGCTCCTCGGAGTTGGCCACGGCGCGGAGTTTGAACGAGATCCCGCAGGCGCCGGCCAGCCTGGATAACTCACTGACGGTGGTGCTGGGCTCTTGGAGTTCCTGGCCGAAACGAACGAGGCGGGCGCCTAGGCGTGCAAACTCGTTTCCCCCGGTGACGCTCTCACGGTCGCGTTCCAGAAAACCGTTTGGACTGTTCATAGATTGAACCTCTCGTCCTGTGGGAGCGGAATGGCCACCGACGGCCCTTTCTCAGTCACTGAACTGGCCTGAGACGGCCGGCCTGCCTCACGCTCGTTAGTGCTGCTCTGTGGGAGCGAACTATCCGGCAAGCAACTGATACCAGTGTTGTTTAAGATCCAGCAGGTCACGCCGCGTGCGCTGTCATGTTGGACGCTGATTACTTGCTCGCTGGCGCTGACTTGGCCGGCGAGCAACAGAAGGGCGGCGATCATCATTGCTCGCATGGGGCGCTCTCCATCAGATTGCCGGCCGAGTAACCGAATACTTCTGCCTCGGTACCCAATGCTTTCTCGCGGAAGGGCAGATGATCGAGCAGTGTCTGCGCTTCACTTAGGCTCGGCAGCTTGAATACCACCGTGAGGAAAGCTGGCTCGGCACTGATCATCCGCACGCGATCATCGATGTGCATCGATTCGCGAACTACCGAGGATTTCTCGGTAGTTGGTCTACCAGCTTCTTCTAGTTTCTTCTCAGCCTGAATGCGCTGGTGAATCTCCTCACGGTGAACTGCGACCGACTCCGGCGCGGAGATCCCAATGCGCGCCTGCTGGCCAGTGATACCCAAAACAGTGACGCTGACGTCATTGCCGATACGGATCGTCTCGCCAGATCGGCGGGAAAGAATCAACATTGTCCTGCTCCTTGAGAGCGGCGGGGCGGCTAAACCGCCCGACCGATTATTTGGTCTTCGACTTTCCTGCCATCAGCACCACCATCAGTAATGCGACCAGCACCAGATCGCCCACCATTGAAATGATGCGGCTGGCAGAGTCGACGAAGACAACCCCACCGGCGAGCCCGTAAGCCGCAAGTGATCGCGCCCTGCCGAACACGGCCGGCATGGTTACAGGTGGTCTTTCAGGTTGAGCCCGAGGAGCTTCGCGCTGCGCTCCAGCGCCGTCAGTTCGGCCGGCTCGATCTCGCCGTCAGCCTCGGCAATGGTCAGCATCACGTTGAGCACTGTCAGCGCTTCGGAAGGGGAGTGCACCAGGTCGCCCAGTTCCTTTTCAGCGTTCTGCCGAAGGATACGGGCGCCAGACTTGAAGTCGGTCTTCGCCCGGTCGATGGTGTTGGACAGCTCCGCGCCGAAGCCTTGAAGGGCCGGGTTGTTGCTGAGGATGGTTTCGACTTTGGACAGCTCGCTGTCTTCGAGGTCGCCATCAGCCGCTGCGACGTAGATGCTGCCGTAGACGACTGCTTCCATCAGGTCGCGATTCGCCAGCTTCGCTACCGCTGCGCGGGCTTGGCCAGATTTCTTGCCGAACAATTTGCCTAACATGGGTGAATCCTCTTTCGTGGGTTGGGTGAAGCTTTTTCAAGGCCGAGCGAATCCCGGCCGCGCTGTTGGCTTTCGCAAAAATCGTTTTGGAATGGGTCAGGCTTCGCTGATCACCGGACTGCGCCCGCGCACAGGCGCACGCCGCTGATCACGCGATGAAGACACCCTGATACTGGTCGTGGTCGTGTTGTTGATTTGGGTTTGGAGCAGGTGCGCTGACCGGCTGGATCAAGCCGAGTGCGAAAGCCCTGGCAACCAAGGCAGCGCGGCGATTCACGCCAAGCTTTGTGGTCAGTGCGAGGAGGCGCTTTTTGATTGTGTCCTCAGTCACGCCTAGGGATCGGGCTGCTTCCTTGCCGGTAGCGCCACCAGCAACCGCCATCAAGCATTCCAGCTCTCGCCGTGCGGCGCCTCGACCCAAGAAGCCGGTGAAGCCGTGTGCAGTGATGATTGAGGTGTTCATGTAGGAAGCTCCATGCAAGTTACGATGGAGTACAGATTACCAATGGTATTTTTGTGTGTAAATACCTATGGCAATATTATTTTCTTTTGGCGAAAAAAAGACCGCGCTGATGCGGTCTTCATTTTGAAAGGGTTAACCTACATCGCCTCCACGCCAGATTACTTTCCCGATGATCGGGAGATCGGCCAAGGATGAGTCAGAAACAATCTCATCGGGATGAAGGCTCTTATCGGCATTGTCGTTTCGTATTACCCACGATCCAGCCAATTGCTGAATCATCCGCTTAATGCTTATTCCTCCATCTCGTCGCCGAAAGAGGTAGACCTGCTTATCCCGTGGCTCCTTCTGATTTGAGTCGAATAGAACAACGTCTCGCGGACATATGTAAGGCGACATAGCATCGTCATCGGCATAAATTATGAATAGGCCGGAGATACCGATATTCATTTGTCGAATCCATCCACGTCTAAAGACCAACCCCTCCGTTAAGCCGACATGATCATCGTTTAGCCCTCTCACATAGCGCTTCTTGGCCTCAAACTGAGGGATAAGAACGTAATGTTCTATTGGCGGAGTTCCTAACAACCTTTCGCCAATCGCGTTGCTTACCTGCATTGATCGGTGCAAAGCCTGACCAGCTTCAGAAATCCTATCGATTTCGGAAGCAAGTCGAGCGCTGAACTCTGAAACCGGGACACCCAGAATTTTGGCGAATGCGGCAGCTACGCTTGTGTTAAGCGGGTTTATGCCATTTAGGTAATGGCTTACAGAGCTTTGATTCATGCTCAGGGCCTCCGCCAGTTTTTCCTGGGTGAGGCCTAGTTCACGCTTCTTTTCATTGAAGATTGCCTTGAGCTTCTGGCATTCCTCTTTGCGGTCGTCGGGCAGTGGCTTCTTAGTCATGAGCCTAATTTATTCCCTTTGGTATTATCTTGACAAATGCCAAAAGTATTTACTTTAAAAAATGCCATAGGTACTATCTCCAAAGAAAAACCGACCGGAGAGGCGCCGTGAGCAGTATCCAATTGAAAGATTTCGCCCGTGAACGAGGGCAGCCAGAAGCAGCGATGCTTCTTGGGGTTACGCAGGGTGCGCTGAGCAAGGCTATCCGCGTCGGCCGCAACATTTCAGTTATCCCGAAGCCGGATGGCACCTTTACAGCTGAAGAGACTCGCCCTTTCCCATCTCGCACTGACTCAGTCACCCGCTCAGAAACGTCGCCAACCTTAAGTGAAACTGTATGCCCTATCTCACCATTGGGTCAGTCCACTGTTGGTGCTGTTAATTCATCCAGTATCGGCCAAGGCCAATGACTTTCCAAACGCTTGAGTGCCGTATTCAGCGGGGTCTTTTACTAACCCACAGAGTCCGCATGCTGTGTTTTCTGGATTGCCATTCTTTAATCGCGGTGAAGGCCCTTCTCGCCAAAGCAGGCTCATTATCGGATCAGCGCCACTCCGAAGGATCCGAAACGTACAGCCCGCTCCCTTCTTCTACAAGAAAGGATTGTATGACCTTCATGAGTGCGTTGCGTTGCGAGTGTCGCCCCCTATTACACATCGACACGAAAAATGGAAGGCCCTCCGCAGGGCCTGATCAGCGACTTCCATTGGCTGGCATTTTTTTGCCCAATGAAAAAAGGATTACTCACCACCCAATATTAGCGAGAGAGGCTTTGAAATTCCGCGCATGCGCGGAATTTCTGAAGATGCGACGACTTAATACAGGAACGCGACATCTTGGCGTTTTCTGAAAATTTTAATCGTTATAGCGCCCCTCGGCCTTCGCACTGATAGGTGTGAGTTGCAATTTTTGGAGATGTGATATGCGCGCTCGAACAACTATTCCCCCAACCCGTCCCGGGTAGGCAACGACCCTCTCAGGGGAGGGGGGTTGCATTAATTTTGTGTCGTGGATGATGGGTAAACCTAAACACCAGACACAAAAAAGCCCGCTTCGCAGGCGGGCTTCTTAACCAGACCCTTCGCAGGGGTCTTCGTACTACTTCGTCTTTAGGAGGCGAATCAATGCACCCAAAAAATAGCACCAACCCCCTCGCATCGCAAGAGCTGGTAACAGCCCTTGTCGGTTTTTACAACACACCGATCGATAATCGGGGCATTCAGCTGATGCAGGTCGCACCTGGTACGAACGCTGAGGATGCTCTCCAAACCGCAAAGGCCCTGTCGTCTGGCTTGGGTCAGATATGCCGCCATATGCACGACAGTCTGAACATGGGCGAACTGGCCTACTGCGACGGAATGGCCGCGATCGGGTTCCTCGCCGAGACGGTCAGCGCGTTGGTCTGGTCTGTCCAGAAAGGCGCGGAACCAGTAACGGAGGCCGGCCAATGAACAACTCTATTCCAACCATTCCGGAACTGGCCGCGGAGGCTGAGTTTCAACTTCTAGCCGCGGCAGATCAGTTGAACTGGCTTACGGCACTCGCAAGCGCCATCCAACTCGATCATACCCATGGCCGCGGGAATGCGGCGAAGTATCTGGCCGAAGTGGCATCTTTCCTCAGCGACACCGGCTTTAGCGGTGTCGAAAGCGCAATTGAAGAGTTCAAGCGACTGCACCAGTCGGCTCTGCAAAACGCAACTCGGCAAGATCCCGAAGCGAAAGTAGAGGGTGGCCAATGAACAATCTTCCTTCTGTTCTCGTTGTTAAGGGCGAGTTGCTGGCTGACGTGACACTCACGGCTGAACAAATGGCCAAGCTGAACGCGGCCCGCGCAACCTTCCGCGAGCTGCAATCGATCCTGCTCTCGCAACTTGTACCGTCGCTCGAAGGTGGTTGGAGCAACCCGATCGCTACTGAGATCGAGAGCCGGCTGGAGTCGATCACCTTCGACACTCAAAATTTTCTATGGCCGCATCGTTTCGCCGGCGCTTCCCACGGCGCTATCTATGCGAGGGCTGCCAAATGACCATTGCCAAATTCCATGGCGGCGATGCCGTCACTATGTCCTCACAAGAGATCGCAGACCTAGTCGGCAAGCGGCACGACAACGTTAAGCGAACCATTGAAACACTGATCGAGCGCGAGACTATTCAACGTCCTCAAATTGAGGAAGTTAGAAACCACCTCGGCCAAGCCGTAGAGCAGTACCAGGTCGGGAAACGTGACAGCTTCGTGGTCGTTGCCCAGCTAAGCCCTGAGTTTACCGCTGCACTAGTTGATCGTTGGCAGGCATTGGAGCAGCAAGCCTCCGAACCTATGACCCAAGCTGAGATTACCGCCGCGAACGCGAACCACTTGGTGGCAGTAGAGCGACAGCAGCGGGAGCAACGGATGGAGCTGGATCGGATCGAAACACGGGTAGCCAATGTCGAGCAGGTTCGCTATCTCGACTCGCGGCCGGCTGGGTTCGAGTCGATGACGACGATCCGCGAGCGCATCAACCTGCGCCACGGCATTCCTCAGTGGGTGATTAATGCCGTAATGCGTGACATCCCTGGCGCGCCGCTTCCGTTCGCCATGGTACGGAGCTCGCACTCTGACGACGGAGCCCAGCCGTACCCGATCTGGCCAACGGCCGACATCACTCGCCGTTTCGACCGGTTCGCTACCGAATGCACGTTCGAGACGGCCGAGCGAGCAACCCATCCCGACATTCAGCAAGGCCGGTTCAAGCTGCGCCCGAGGAAATCCGCATGAGCGAAAAGACAGCCGCGTCGACTACAGAGCCAACTGTAATCGATGAGTCATACATGGAGCGGTTCACCAATGATCAACTGGCGTACAAGGCATGGATTGGCGCTGACCTGGTGCAGGAAATTCTTTTCGATGATGAGGGCATCGAGTTCTGCATGCAGGACGCCAAGTTCGAAGTTGCTCATGCCGCGATGGCGCTTCGTGTACTTGTCCGTCGATTAACGGGGATGGAACCCGACGCGCTTCGTAATGCTGTGCAGCAGCGTCAGCTGGAGGTGTTGGTGCTCGAGCCGGAAAAGCCTCAGCTCCCCGTCTGGGAGACATTGCAATGAATCGCCACCAGCAAACCACGACGGCCGAGCAAGATTCGGTGTCGGTAATTGCCGGCCCGTGGCCGAGCTACGCGGCGTTTAAGGGCCTGCCAGACCGTGATCGCTGGGTTTTGTACGGATCTGCCAAGGCCTACCGCCAAGCTTTGGAGGATCAAGGTTTGGTGATGGCCGAGACCTACGACGCCTTTATCCGCCGCGTCTGCGCCGAGTTGGAGATCTGACGATGAGCATGGATCTGATGGTCAAGGCTATGAAGACGAAGGTTGGCAATCCGTTACGCAAGCTGGTGCTGGTCAAACTGGCCGACAACGCCAGCGATATCGGGGAGTGCTGGCCGTCCTACCAGCACATCGCCGACCAGTGCGAGATCGACCGGAGCACGGTGCGCAAGCACATCAAGCAGCTTGAGGCTCAAGGGCTGCTGCGTATCGAGAACCGGGAAGGCCCGAAAGGCAACTCAACCAATCTGTATTTCCTGAACCTTTGGGCTGTAGGCCAAAAAAGCACCCCTGTAGGCCCAAAAAGCACAGGTGTAGGCACACAGCCTACAGGGGGTGTAGGCCCAGAAAGCACCAGAACCAGTCACTCTTCTGAACCAGTCAAAGAGCCTAAAACCTTGTGCACATCGGAAGTGAAAATGGCTGAGGCCTTTGAAGTGTTTTGGAAGCTGTACCCGAACAAAAAAGCCAAGGCGAGCGCTCGTAAGGCCTGGGACAAGCTCAAGCCAAGCGCCGAGCTACGGCAAACCCTTATGACCGCATTGGGCAGTCACCGTATTTCCCGAGATTGGACGAAGGACGACGGGCAATACGTGCCGATGGCCTCGACCTGGCTCAACGGCGAGCGCTGGCATGACGAGCTCGCGCCGGCGACTGGGAGGACTTCGACGTTCACTAACTTGCCGCAACACGAACCAAACGCTTATCCGGAGATGCCACATGGCCAAACCAATTTCTAACTTCAGCCGCGTGCCGGATGTTCGGTTCTTCGAGGCGCAGTGCCTGGTGCATGGCACGGTCGACGGCGCTGAGGTTGAGCAGTTCGACGGTTCGTATCTGGTGCGCACTTGCCGCCGGTGCCAGTGGGAGGCGATGAACACTGCCGACAAACGCAGCGAAGCTCACACCGAGGCTCTGGCCCACCGTAAAGCGACGACGCTAAACGAGCTGCTAATCGGGTCGGGCATCACGCCGCGGTTTGCGGAGTGCACGCTGGGTAACTTCACCACTGGCGCGGAGCTGGAAAAGGTTCGCGCCTTGTCGACCTGTCAGTCGTACGTTGATCAGTTCGAAGAGAACTATCGCGCCGGCCGCTCGTTGATCCTCTCCGGCAACGTCGGTACCGGGAAAACGCATCTGGCCAGTGGGATGGTTCAGCAGGTCATTCGCAAGTTCAGCGCAGCGGCGTTGATCGTCTCGGCCGCAGAGATCATTCGTATAGCCAAGGGCGCGATGGTGCGGGGTGCGGAGTACACCGAGCGCGACGTGATCACCGAATTGGCGAGCCTGGATCTGCTGGTGATCGACGAGATCGGCGCGCAGAAGGGGAGTGAATACGAACTCGGCTTGCTGCATGAAGTCATTGATCGACGGTATCAGTTGGTGCTCCCCACTGTGGTGGTGTCCAACCTGCCTGCCAACGCTCTCGGCCAATTCATCGGCGACCGCGCGCTCGATCGCCTGCGCCAGAACGGTGGTCAAGCAGTCGGCTTCAGTTGGTCTTCGATGAGGGCCACAGCATGAGTGAATATCGCGAACTGTTCAGCGATGAGGCTGAACACGCATTGCTGGGGGCGATGCTGCTGGATGGCGAGCTGTTCGACGCCATCACCAGTCACGTTTCGGCGGCAGACTTTCACGATCCGGAGAATGCCGCGCTCTTCCAGACGATGATTGGCTGTCATGCAGCTGGAAGCCCGGTTGACCCGGTAACACTGCACGACTTCGCCGAGTACCTACCGAGCGGTACCCGCACATTGGCCTACGCCGGTGAGCTGGCGCGCAACACGCCCAGCACCGCCAATTGGAAGGCCTATGCCAAGGTTGTCACAGAGCGCGCCGTGCTGCGCCGTCTGGTGGATGCAGCGGATGCGGTGCGCGAACTTGCCACTGAGAACCGTCCAGCCGCGGAGATCATTGCCAGCGCCCAACAGGCAATGGCGGATTTGCGCGACCTGCAAACCGGAGAGCCGGACTACAAGCGCATGGACGAGGTGGTGACGCGCAACATCGACATCATCGACTCCAAGTTCAACGGCACGCTGCAATCTGGCTTGTCGACCGGGCTGGTGGATCTGGACAAATTGATCCGTGGTCTGCGGAAAAAGACCGTCACCATCGTGGCCGGTCTGCCGGGGAGCGGCAAAACTACTCTTGGGCTGCAGATAGCCCAGCACGTCGCGTGCAGCGGTGCCGGAGTCGGCATGGTGTTCTCGTTGGAAATGCCGGAGGAGGAACTGGGCAATCGTACGCTGGCTTCAATCGGCAGTATCGATCTGCGAAAACTCGATGATGGACAGTTGCAGGACGATGACTGGCCGCGGCTGACTTCGGCGGTGAGCAGGATTGTCGACGTGCCGCTGTTCGTTTGCGACAAGTCCGGTTTGACCGTGGCAAGAATCCGCAGCATTGCCCGCCAGGTGCAGCGCGCACATGGGCTCGACGTGGTGGTGATCGATTACATCGGCCTGATCGGCTCCGATGGTAAGTCGTTCAACCGCACCTCGGAGCTCGGAAAGATCTCGACCGGCATCGTGAACATCGCCAAGGAGTTGGAGGTACCGGTGATCCTGCTGGCGCAATTGAACCGCAACTCAACGAACCGCCCGGGCAAAAAGCCGATCGCCTCCGACCTGCGCGACTCTGGACAGATCGAGGCGGACGCTCACTGCATCATCCTCGTCCACCGCGACAACGACTCGGAGGAGGGCCAGAACGGCGTCACGGAGCTGATCATGCCCAAGTGCAGGCACGCGCCGGTCGGTTCATGTCTCGTTCAGCAGCAGGGCCAGTACGCCCGATTCGTCAACTTCGCCGGCAACCGTGAGCCGAGCAATGAGGAGGTCGAAATGGGCCGCTCGTTCGCCAGTCAGTACAGGGGAAAAAAGGCATGATCGAGCTGAAACAGATGTTCCGGCGATTGACCGGCTTTAGATTTGAAAATCTCACCAGTTCGCTGCAACGCCGGCGGGAGACAGCGCGCACGGCCATTGACGAAGCAACCAACTGCGAGGTTTCAAAAACGCAATTGCTGCAACCGGGAAAGGCATGCGTGCTCCCGAAAGGTGCGGTGCTTGTCCGGGCGCCGAAATATCCGGAAGCCGAGCGTATTGCCGCCTCGATCCGGGACTTTCCGGAAGACTGGGTTTGGAAGATGAAGGGGTACGAAATCGGGCACGTACCTACCGGTTTCATTCTGTGGGTGGCGAACCAAGACTATGGGCTCGCTGAGGTTTACAGCACCGGTGGAAAGGGGGTGTTCGCCAAAGCCGAGCAAGCGATCATTTGGCCGGCCGTCGAGGGTTGGCTGGATCAGCACAGGATCGGGTTCACCGGACGCCTTCCGAAGGTAACGATCATCGGCCGTCAGTCCACCTACTGGTGCTTTGTCAAGGACAAGCCTTGGGTGGGTATCGGCAGTTCTCCGGCGGACGCGTATCGGACGTGGAGCTTCGCTGTCTCCGCCCAAGCGCGCAACAACATCAATCCCAGCGAATACTTGAAAGTTCGGAGCGCCTCGCTATGACCAACGTAACGGCGGCGCTGCCGCGCAAGAGTCTGCTCGAACATGAGCGGAAGTTTTTGAAAATCGCCGGGGACGGCTTGGCACAGGAGAGGGTTGGGGGCGCTGCGGCTTTGGCCTGCCTTCTCGATATGGTCGCCAGTTGGCACGCCACCCGGGTAAACATCGAGTTCGGTGACTACTGCAAGCGCTGGGTTGCGGAGGGGAACGTTAAAAGCAAATCGGCCGACAAGCTACTGCGCAATATCCTCGGCTTGGATGACAATCCACCGCCACGTCGAATCCGGAGGGCTGCCTGATGACCGTATACCGCGATGCAGCGCATTGCATCAGCCGAGTCATGTCGATCGAGATACACGACGGCACGAAGAAGGCGTCCTGGCAGCGTCACTACAAGGCGAGCTTCGACGATGAGTTACCCGGGCAATCAGTGAGCGATGACCTGTCGCCCGAGGAGCGGTTGACTCAAGACTCAATGACTCGGGCAAGCCTCAAGCGCGCCTTGCCGGAAGTCCAGTGGCAGGCATTGGTTGGGAAGTACTCGATCAACCAGAACGAGGTGAGGGCTGCTGCGGCGTACCTCACGCCGCGGGTGGTCAGTCCCGCCCATCAGTTGTTCAAGACCAAGTGCGTCATGGCATGGATGGTTCCTGAGCGCCGCAATGGGCTTCCCGCATCGTTCTATGTCTTGCACAGCTGGGACTCTGACGGAACGCCCGATCGGACACTGCGGCGATGGAGGTCAATCACCAAGCGCTGGCTTGATGACCAGGTGAGCGCAGCCCATATGTCCGTTGAAGTGCTGTTGGAAGAACTCGGCCTACTGCATCAACTTGTTGCTTGACTGTGGCCAAGTGACCGCGTAGATTTCGAACCTGCGGTTTGGTGCATCACAGGATGACAACCAAACAAAGAAAAGCCCGGCCATTGCGTCGGGTTTTTTTATGCCAAAAATTTGATGTGGGCGTTAAGCCATAGCCAGGGTGGGCCTTCGGGCGGGGCCTGGACGCGGTATCGCCGGTTTGTCACGCGTTACAGAAGAACACCGGCTGCCAACGCACCCTAGTCCTCGATTGTGCTTGCGGGGTGGCGCTGCTGGACTGATGGAAAGACATCGAACCTATTTTCGGGCTCGCCATATCGGCGGGCCTTTTCCGTTTCTGGAGCACGGTAATGCAGAGCCAAAACTACGTGCCGGGTGTCTCCGGCTGGAAGCTCGACCCGAAGACCGGCGACTTCGAAATCAACACTTGCACGCTGGGTTCGGTTGGCGGATTGCCAGAGCGCCAGATTGTGTCGGTCGAGGTCGCCAGCTACAGCAAGTACGACCTGCCCAAGAATGCCGCCAACCTGGTCCAGTTCATGGAGGCCGAACTGCAAAAGGTGCCGGAGGAATACCGGCACGCTGCGGAGTTTGAAGAGTTCGATGCCAGCTACGGCGATGACTCGTTCAGCCCGCGTCTGTTCCTCAGCTACTCGCGCCTCGAAACTGCAGAGGAGTTGGCCGATCGCCTTGAGAAAGCGAAGAGCGCTGGCACCCAAATCAAGTTCGAAGGCGGGGTCACCACCATCACCCAAGATGGCGTTATCCGTTGCCGGATTGGCAACCTCAACGCACCAGAGCCTAAGCATGGCACTGCTGATCAGCCAGCGAAGCCTTTCGTCGTGGTCGATGGTACGACCTACCTGAACGAGGCGTTCATCAAGGACGGCGCGATCGCCCGCGCCAAGATCGCCAGTAATTGGTCGGTGAAGATGCAGGTCACCGCCGACGGAAAATATGTCGCGGCCGGTATCGGCCTCGGTTTTCCATCGCAGTTCCTGGTCAGTGCTGATCGGTTTGCGCTGGAGATCAAGCGTCGATCCTCCGAGGCTGTTCTGTCGGCGTTTTCGCAGACTCTCAATGACGCCGAGCTGGGCAAGGAGCTGGCTGAAAAGATCGGCAAGATTCACCCTCGCGGCAAATTCGGCGAGCTCAAAGACAGGGTGGACGCGCTTCGCAAGGATCTCGACCAGCTCAACCTTGAGCGGATCGGCGAGAAAGGCAACTCGGACGGTGCAAGCATGCTCCTCGACCGCCGCCTCGCATCGATTGATCTCCGCCTGGACATCCTCGAATCGAACCGCTTTCGCCGGCCATGCGCCAACTGATCCCAGGACGGGATAACAATCAAATCAGGAGCAAACCAATGGCCGAACCGAGTGCCGGCGTACTGGCGGCGACGGCTGTTGTGGGAGTCACCACTGCAAGCCTGATTCCCGGAGTGGATGTGAATGCGGTGGTAGGTGGCTTTGCCGGTGCCATGTTCTTCGTGGTGTTCGCCCGAGACCTTACCCCGCTGTCGAGGCTTGGCTATTTCATCGCCTCATGGGTTGCCGGCTACTACGTGGCCAGCGAGATCATCGGCCGAGAGTGGGCCAAGACATCAGGGCTTGTCGCCTTCTTCGGCGCCCTGTTCTGCGTGGCCGTCTGCATCAGCCTGCTGGAATGGGTGAGCGGCGGCAAAATGCCCGGTTGGCTGCAATGGTTCGCCGATCGTATCGGAGGACGTCCCAATGGTTGATCCATGGACTTTGATTGCAGGCGCGCTGTGTGGCGCGATCTGCCTGCGCATTGCCGTCTACCGCCGCGAGGGTGCCCGGTACCGCGCTGGCGTCTCATGGTTGGCGTATCTGCTGGCAGTTGGCACGGGGTGCGAGTCGCTCCAGATCACCCTGGCAACGCTGACAGCCAAGCCAGCGTCGGCGGTGTCGCCGTTCCTGCTGATGGTGTTGGTTGTCCTGCTGGTGCTGGTCTACCGCGCTAGGGGCAACGTGGCTCGCATTCTTCGAATGGATTGAGCCGCGACACGTTTTCACATAACTCAAATTGTGTCGCGACACGCGACGAGGAGAGCGGCATGGACAATCAGCACAAGAAGATCACCGGCTACCGCGACCTAACCCAGTCCGAAATCGATGGCATGAATTCGATCAAGGCTCTGGAAGCCGACGCTGGCGAACTGTTCAAGCAGATCGGTCAGATTGAAGGCGTTGACCCGCGCCTGCTGGCCTTGGCTAAGACCAATCTCCAGCAGGGCTTCATGTGGTTCGTACGCTCGATCGCCAAGCCTGCAGATCCATTCAGCTGATGGGTAGCTGCGGCGACATCCCTCCACCGCCAAAGACGGAGTGGCGCGGAAGAACGGCGCCACCGTCACCACCGCCGATGCGCATCCACAGCGATTCACTGGTTCCAGGTATTGGTTCGCTGTTGGTGGTGCTGGTGTTCATCACCGGTGTAGCGGTAGGCGTCAAGATGGCAGGAGGTTGGTGATGAAGTTGATACTCAAGCGGGTTGGAGATGATCCGCGCCTGATCCGACAGCTCGGCGATCATCGTCCTGCTGAACAGATTGAAGACCATCGCCCGTTCGGCCTGCACACAGAGGACGGCACTATCCTGCCGTGCCAGGTTAGCACCAGCATGAACAGCGAGCGCGGCGGCCCAGTGCAAGTGACCGTGATGTTCACCGTCAACGGGCGCGACCTTGTCGTACAGGGTGATCCAGTATGAGTTGCTCAGGATGTGCAGATCGCCGCGAATGGATCAAGAAGTGGAGCAAGGTGGCCTATGAGCGAGCGCAACGAATTCTCGGCCCAAGTGCTGATCAGTCCCGAGCAGATGAAAGTGATAGCCGGTTGGGAGCAGGAGTTCCTGTCGATCTTCAAGCAACAGCTCCAAGAGCAGATGAAGACCAACGAACTGCTGACAGCCCTGATTCAGTCAATGAGTGACGAGCAGGTTGATGACGATGACGATGACGATGACGCCGAGCCGCTGACCTACATGGACGGCACGCCAATCAACGGTGGTGGATGATGGCCAAGCTGACCTCGCTCAAATCTGGGCTGCAGACTCAACCTTCACGCCTCGCCAACATCAACCCCGACTCATGGCGGGCAGGCAAGCAAACAGCGGCTCAACGTGGCTACGGCTACAAGTGGCAGAAGGCTCGGGTTGGCTGGCTGGAGCAGCACCCCCTCTGCGTCTACTGCGAACGCAACGGGCTAGTGACGGCAGGCACCATCGTTGACCACATCGTCGAGCATCGCGGTGACCAGGCATTGTTTTGGGCACGTAGCAACTGGCAGACGCTGTGCCAACCCTGCCACGACATCGTGAAGAAGGCCGAGGAGGTCGCCCGGAGAAATGAGGCACGCGATTGACGTGCTTCGGAGGGTTGTGGCACGTCAGTCCCCTGAGCGCGACGGGGGAGGGGTGGGGCAAGAGTCCACACCTTTTTGCTCTAAGACCACCCTCCATCGCACGCGTGAATTTTTTTCCTCTTTTAAAGGGATTTGTTAATGGCGTTAACAGACAAAAAGCGCCGTTTTGTCGAGTCAAAGGCCGCTGGCGCCTCGAACCGAGAAGCGGCGGAGGCCGCAGGTTACGCGGCCGCCAGCGCATCAGCCGCCGGTTCAAGACTTGCCAAAGATCCTGATGTGGTCGCCGCGCTTAAGAAGTTAAAAGCCCGAAAAGATGTTAAAGCTGCCGAGAAAACCACGCCCTCGGATTCTTCTCCATCGCTTGATGATGAATCCGATGAATTGACCGAGATGCCGCACACAGACGATCCACTTGTTTGGCTGCTGGCATTGATGAATGAACCCAACGCCAAAATGTTCGACCGGCGCAACGCGGCTCAGTCGGCGCTCCCGTATTTTCACGGCAAGAAGTCCGGCATGGGCAAAAAAGAGCAGAAGCTCGAGGATGCGGAAAAGGTAGGGGCTAGCACCCGATTCGGTCTGCGCGAGCGCCACCTGAAGGCCGTGAAATGAACGCTTGGACTACCGCCTGCCCTGACTGGGAAGAGCGAATCGCGCAAGGTCAATCGTTGGTTCCACTGGCGCCGATCTTTCCCGATCAGGCGGAGGACGCGCTTGATGTGTTCGGTAACCTTCGGATGGTCGATGCCGACGGCAGCCCGCTGATGGCCGATACCTGCAGAGACTGGGTTCTCGACTTGGTGGCTGCACTGTTCGGTGCATACGATGCCGAGACCGGTCGCCGGCTGATCACCAATTATTTTCTGATGGTGAGCAAGAAGAACGGGAAAAGCACCATTGCCGCAGGGATCATGCTGACGGCGCTGATCTTGAACACCCGGCCATCTGGCGAGTTTCTGATTCTGGCCCCCACTAAAGAGGCTGCCGACAACGCCTTCAAGCCTATCCGGGACATGATCGACGCCGACGAAGAGCTACAGGCTAGGTTCCACGTTCAGGAATACAGCCGGATCGTTACCGATCGCCTGAACAAAGCGAATTTGAAAGTTGTCGCCGCTGACTCTGCGACGGTAACCGGCAAGAAGGCCACCGGGGTGTTTATCGACGAACTTTGGGAGTTCGGCAAGCAGGCTAAGTCGGCCAAGATGCTTGTAGAGGCCACTGGTGGTCTGGCTTCACGGCCTGAAGGCTTCGTCTTCTATTGCACTACGCAGTCCGACGAGCCGCCTGCCGGCGTGTTCAAAGCAAAGCTTGATTACGCCCGGAAAGTCCGTGATGGCAAGGTCAAGGATCAACGGTTTCTGCCGGTCATTTACGAATTCCCTCAAGGGATGATCAAGCGCAACGAACACCGAGACCTGGCAAATGCCCATGTCACCAATCCGAACTGGGGGTTGTCGGTTGATCAGCAGGTAATCGAACAGAAGTATCAAGAGGCCAGGGAGGAGGGCGAAGGAGCGGTTCGCGGCTTTCTTGCCAAACATTTGAACGTCGAAATCGGTCTCGACCTAAGATCTGATCGCTGGGCCGGCGCTGACCACTGGGAAAACGCCGCAGAGCAAGGAATGACACTGGAGGCACTGCTTGCAGGGGCAGAGGTCGTGACGGTGGGCATTGATGGCGGCGGGCTGGATGACCTGCTTGGCTTGACAGTGCTCGGGCGCGAGCCCGTTACGCGGCGCTGGCTTCACTGGTCTCACGCCTGGGCTCACAAGATTGTTTTCGAGCGCCGCAAGGATATTGCGAGCGTCCTTTACGACTTTGAGCGTGACGGAGATCTCACAATCGTCGATCGCCCAGGCGACGACGTCCAAGCCGTAGCGGACATCATTTGCGACATCCGCGATCGAGGGCTGCTACCAGAAAAGCTCGCGATTGGTGTGGACGCTGCGGGTATCGGAGACATTGTCGACGAACTCACCACGGAAGAGCGCGGCATCGTGATGGAGCAAATCGTCGCTATCTCCCAGGGCTGGAGGCTGAACGGCGCAATCAAAACTACAGAACGCAAGGTTGCTGGCGGTGAGCTGGTTCATTGCGGAAGTGCGCTGATGAGTTGGTGCGTAAGCAATGCGCGGATTGTCCCCCAGGGCAACGCCATCACGATCACTAAGCAGGCCAGCGGCTCGGCAAAAATCGACCCGCTCATGTCCACATTTGATGCCGTCTCTCTGATGGCCCTGAACCCCGAAGGCGCTGGCGACCTGCAGGGCTTTTTCGATAACCCGATCATGGTAGGAATCTGATGGCCAACAAAAAACCAGGCCGGGTGAAGGCTGCGCTGCAGAACTGGCTCGGCGTCTCGGTTGGGCTGAAGGATGGCTCGTTCTGGGAGGAGTGGTTCGGGACATCGGCGGCGGGCAAGCATGTGTCGGTAGATAAAGCCATGCAGCTGTCCACCGTTTGGGCCTGCGTGCGGTTGCTATCCGAATCTGTATCCACGCTACCGCTCAAGCTTTACCAGCGTATGCCTGACGGCTCTCGCACGCCGGCGAAGGATCACCAGTTGTATCGGGTTTTGTGTCGGGTGCCGAATTCGGAGATGACGCCTCAGCGTTTCATGCTGCTGGTCGTGGCGAGCATCTGCCTTCGCGGCAATGCCTTCGTCGAAAAGAAAATGATCGGCAGCCGGATCATCGCGCTGGTGCCGCTGCTACCGCAGTGCATGAGTGTGAAGCGCCTGGATACCGGTCGGCTGAAATATACCTACACCGAGAACGGTAACGAACGGGATATTCCTGAGAAGAACCTCATGCACATCCGCGGCTTCGGTCTGGATGGTGTCTGTGGGATGTTGCCAGTTACAACCGGCCGCGAGATTTTCGGATCGGCGATGGCAGTTGAGGAGGCAGCCGCGAAGGTGTTTGCCCAGGGCATGCAGGCTTCCGGCATCCTCAGCAGTGACGCCAAAATCACTCCGCAGCAGCGAGAGCAGCTCCGGACGAGTCTCAATGCGTTCATGGGTTCGAAGAACGCCGGCAAGATCATGGTCGCGGAAGCGGGCTTCAAGTATCAGGGCATCACAATGAACCCTGAAGCGGCGCAGATGCTGGAGTCTCGATCGTTCAATATCGAGGAGATGTGCCGCTGGTTCCGTGTTCCGCCGTTCATGGTTGGGCATATGGACAAGCAGTCCAGTTGGGCAAGCTCGGTTGAGGCGCAGAACCTGCACTTCCTGACCAACAGCCTCCGGCCTTTGCTGGTGAATATCGAGCAGGAGATCACTCGCTGCCTGATCGGCGACGCAGATGCTGACGAGTATTTCGCTGAGTTCGCCGTTGAGGGTCTGCTCCGTGCTGATAGCGCCGGCCGTGGCGCCTGGTACAACACTGCGCTGCAAAATGGCTGGATGTGCCGAAACGAAGTGCGTCGACTGGAGAACCTGCCGCCAATTCCTGGTGGTGACATTTACACGGTCCAGTCCGCGCTGGTTTCACTCGATCAGCTTGGAAAGCAATCGGCCGGTATGTCTCCAGCTGCGACAGCTTTCATGCTGCGAATTGCTGCCGCCAACCAAGCGGGCGACAAGGCGACTCTCTCGGATGCTTTCGAGCTTGCCAACAAGGCGCTGGAATCCGGAAACCCGGACGGGCCACTGATGGCCCATGCGCTGATTTCGCTGCCTTTGCTTAAAGCAGCCTGACCCTGGAGTAAATCATGACCCTGAAGACCATTCCGGTGGCTCCGGCGGCTCGCCCGTGCGCGCGGGTTGGGTGCGACCTCACGCCGAAGGCGCTGGAGCGCTGGAATCCATCAATCAAAGCGACCTCTACCGATGACAACACCATCACGATATACGACCCGATCGGGTACGACTGGTGGACTGGGGACGGTGTAACCGCCAAGCGCGTCAGCGCTGCGCTGCGCAGTATCGGCGATAACGACGTGACAGTGAAAATCAACAGCCCGGGCGGTGATGTATTTGAGGGGCTGGCGATCTACAACCTTCTGCGAGAGCACAAGGGCAAGGTGACCGTCCAGATTCTCGGCTTGGCAGCCTCAGCGGCATCGTTCATTGCGATGGCGGGCGATGAGGTGCAGATCGCTCGCGCCGGCTTCTTGATGATCCACAACAGCTGGACCGGCGTTGCTGGTGACCGAAACGAAATTCGCGAAGTTGCTGACTTCCTCGAGCAGATCGATGGATCTCTTGCCGACATCTACGCCGTGCGAACCGGTGACAAGGTCGAGGAAATGAGCCGGCTCATGGATGTTGAAACCTGGATGGGCGGCTCAGCCGCCATCGATGCTGGCTTTGCTGACTCACTGCTGGCTTCGGACGCAACGAAAGAAGACGCCAGCGCAATGACACCCCACCAGGTGGCCGCGCGCCGCCTGGACATGATTCTTGCGAAACAGGGCATGCCACGCACCGAGCGGCGATCTCTGATTCAAGACCTCAAGGCGGGTATGCCTGGCGCTACCCCCTCCGGCAAGCAGAACGCTGCCGAAACACCGGCCGACCTGGCCAACCCAATCGCCGAACTACAAGCCGCACTTTCGCGGTTCTCGGCAGCAGCATCCCAAACCGGAGAAAAACCATGAGCGACACTACCGCTGACCTCTTGAAGAACGTTTCCAACGAACTCAAAAAGGCCACCGACGAATTCAGTAAGCAGGCTGAAAACGCGCTGGCGGAAGCCAAAAAAGCTGGCTCTCTGTCCGCTGAAACAAAAAATGCAGTCGACGAACTGGCGACCAAATTCAACAGCCTCACCGAAGCGGAAAAGCAGTTGAAAGCGCAGCTCGGTGAGCTGGAGCAGGAATTCGCGCGCACTCCTGCGAACACCGCTGCGGCATCCCGCGATACGGTCGGTGGCGTAGTCATCAAAAGCGAAGCGCTGAAGCAGTTCTCTGCACATGTCGAAGGTAATCGTCGTATCAGCATCCCTGTTCATGCTGCTCTTTTGAGCGGCAATGTGCCGACGGGCATTATTGAGCCGACTCGCCTGCCTGGTATTGATTCGCCGCCGAAGCAGCGACTGTTCATCCGAGATTTGATCGCACCAGGCCGTACCGACTCTTCTGCCATTTTCTGGGTGCAGCAAACCGGTTTCACCAACGCCGCTCGGGTTGTCGCCGAGGGCACCGCGAAGCCGTACAGCGATATCCAGTTCGCGACCAAAATCACCCCGGTGAGCACCATCGCGCACATGTTCAAAGCATCGAAGCAGATCCTCGATGATTTCTCGCAGTTGCAGTCCACCATCGATATCGAAATGCGTTACGGCCTGAAATACGCGGAAGAACAGGAAATCCTGTTCGGTGATGGGACAGGCGTTCATCTGCACGGCATCGTGCCGCAGGCCACTGCATTCGATCCGGCGTTTACCGTTGAGCATCAGTCGGGCATCGATGACCTGCGCTTGGCAATGTTGCAGGCCCAGCTGGCGCGACTGCCTGCGTCCGGTCACGTCCTGCACTTCATCGACTGGGCAAAGATCGAACTGACCAAGGACACCTTGGGGCGCTACATCCTGGCTAACCCGCTCGGCCTTGCTGGCCCGCTGCTGTGGGGGCTGCCTGTCGTTGCAACTGAAATTGCCGCGTTCCAAGGCAAGTTCCTCACAGGTGCATTCCAGACCGGTGCGCAGTTGTTCGATCGCGAAGATGCCAACGTGGTGATCTCCACCGAGAACGCCGATGACTTCGAGAAGAACATGATCTCGATTCGTTGCGAAGAACGAGCAGCTCTGGCGGTCAAGCGTCCGGAAGCGTTCATCTACGGCACGTTCACCCCACCAACCACCCCTTAATCAAAGCGGGGTCGCCTCACGGCGGCCCCGATTGGAGACCGCCATGAGACTGATACTGATCAAGCCGTTACTGCTTGCGGGTGTTGCCTATCCGGAAGGGAAGTCTTTCATCACCGACGAGCAGCACGGGCGCCAATTGAAGGATCGGGGTTATGCCGAGGATGACGACGGCACGGATGATCCAGTCGTTGACTTGACAGAGCAGCAATCGGGCACAGCACCGCTGACCACGGAAGGTCTCAGCGGGCCCCCCAAGGCCTTTGATCTGAAGCAACTGGGCCATGGTCATTGGATCGTGGTGAACGCTGATGGTCAGCAGGTCGGCGAATTCAGCGGAAACAAGGCCGCTGCAATTGCCGAAGTAGAGCGACTCACCGCTGAATCAGCTCCGCAGGTATAAACATGAGCCTGATCGATATTGAGCGTGCGATGAAACACGTTCTTGCTGAACCCGAAGATCAAGATCTGGTTCAGGACAAGCTGGATGCGGCCGAGGGCGCGGCCATGCGGTACCTCAATCGGCGCGTGTTTCTCGATCAGGCTGCGATGGACTTGGCAAAAGCTGGTATTCCCGACCTGATGCAGTCAGCTCGCGCCGCGAACACCGCAGCCGTTGAAGCCGCGAACGCTGTTGATGACGCTCGCGATCGATGCGTTCTGCTCGATTACGCCAGGCAAGCGCTTGCCGATGCATATGAAGAAATCGATGCGATCGCTTACTCAATGCTGCTGAAGCCTGAATTCACGGCGGCATGCCTGCTCACGCTCGGACACCTGTTCGCGAACCGCGAAGATGTAGTGGTGGGCGCCGCTGCAACAGAGTTGCCAATGGCTTCTAAGCACCTACTGAATCCTCATCGCGTGAGGATGGGGGTGTGATGCGCGCCGGCCGACTTCGTCACCGAATCGATATCCAGCGGAAGGTGGCGGGCCGCGATCCTGACACTGGAGAAATGCTCGAAGAATCCTGGGTGACCGAGTGGGAGAAATGCCCGGCGGCATTCGAGCCGTTGAGCAGTCGAGAATTCATCGCTGCCAAGGCTGAGCAGGCAGAGGCTACAGCTCGCGTTGTGATCCGATATCGCCCGGGTGTTCTGCCGACGATGCGAATCCTCTATCGCGGCGATATCTACACCATTGTGGGCCCGCCATTGGCCGACCCGGTATCTGGCAAGGATTACCTCAGCATTCTGGTGGCCACGGGGGTTAACGATGGGTGACTTTCGACTCCAGGGAGTGGACGGCGTTGTCGGAAAGATGCGGGGGCTGGCGCCGAAGTTACGGCGCTCCGGATTGAAGAGGGCTGCTCGGCGAGCCATGAACATTGTCCGTGACTCGGCGAAATCCAAAGCCAAAACCATCGACGATCCAGAAACCGCCGCAAAGATCTGGAAGAACATCGTCACGCAGGACTCCCCCAAGGAAGGCGCCCAGGTTGGCGGTGTGGTGATGCGCGTGGGGGTTCGAGGCGGTGCTGGTGCAAACCAATACAGCAAGGACGCATCGGGAAACCCGGGCGGGGACACCAGGCACTGGCGTTATATCGAATTCGGTACCGAGCACAACCCAGCGGCTCCCTTCATGCGTCCAGCTCTGTCCGACAATGTCGGTCCAGTCACCGAAAAATTCGCCAATGAATTGAGTGCTGAGATCGACGCAGCGCTGAGAGGGCAGTGATGTTCGCACCCATTTTCAAGGTTTGCTCGGCTGATCCCGGCGTTGGTGCGCTGATCGGCGCCGGTACCGAGTGCCGGCTCTACCTGTTTGGCGAGGCGCCGGCGGATGTGATCACACCCTACGCGGTTTGGCAGACGATCGGCGGCGCGCCGGACAACTATCTGGCCGACCGTCCAGATAGCGACCGATTTGAGCTGCAGGTCGATGTTTATGGCACGGCTGCGACCCAGACAAGGAATGTTGCTCGGGCTATTCGTGACGCCATTGAGCAAAAGGCTTATGTGACCCGTTGGGGCGGCGAATCGCGCGACGCTCCGACCAAAACGTACCGCTACAGCTTCGACGTGGACTGGTGGGTATCCCGCTGACCGCCCGATGTAATCGATGCCCGCCTTGTGCGGGTTTTTTTATGCCCGACATACGGAGAAACCCATGTCGATCCTCACCCAAGGAACCAAGATTTACGCTCTGGTGCCACCGCTGACCGGTACCGGCCCGCTGACCGTGCTGCCCATCGATTGCGCTACCGCTTTCAACCCGGGTGGTGCACCGGCCGACCAGATCGACGACACCTGTCTGGAAGACACTGTCCGCAAATCCAAAAAAGGCCTGCGCACCCCCGGCCAGGCTTCGATGACCATCCTGGCCGACCCGCGCAACGCCAGTCATATTCGCCTGCATCATCTCTCCGAGGCTGACGGTGAAACGACGATCAAGTGGGCTGTGGGTTGGTCTGACGGAACCGACGCTCCGACGGTAAATACGGCTGGCGATGATTTCGAGCTGCCAGAAGCCCGCACCTGGTTCGTCTTCGAAGGTTATGTCGCGGATTTCCCGTTCGACTTCGCCGGCAACGCGAACGTCAGCACCGCTGTTTCCATCCAGCGTTCCGGCGGCTCTGCCTGGATTCCAAAAACTGCATAAGGCAAACCCATGAAACTGGCAGATCTGAAGAAGAAGGGAGGCGTCATCACCGACGCCTTCGTGAAGAAGTCCGTCGAATGGACGCACAACGTCAAGGGCAAGGACGTTACCGAAAAGTTCGACATCCACGTCCGCCGGCACGCGTTTGGTGTCATGGAAGCAATGTTCATCGGTGGCGAGGCGCAGAAATACCGGAACGCGCGCTATCTGGCCGCCAGTGTATTTCTCGGCCCTGAAGGCGCCGAGGAGCTGCCGTTCGACGATGCGGTCAACCTCGACCCGGGGTTGGGCATTGCCCTGCTGCAAGCCGTGAACGAGGTCAATGCTCCAGTAAAAAACTGACAGCCGCCGATGAGTTGCACCACGAACTGGTGCTCAACGGAGTCGGCGGGCGCACGATCGCGGATCTCAAGCGGAACATGAGCTACGCGGAAATGCTGTCGTGGGCGGCGTATCGGGAAAAATACGGATCTTTCAACCCGATGCATCGTCAGGAGCAGATGTCGGCCATCATCGCGCTGCAGGTTCACCGGCTCGGGTATGGCAAGGCTGACCTGATCGACTTTATGCCGCATGCCGAGCGCCCAGCGCTTACGCTGGAACAGGCGATGGAAGACTGGGCGTAGGTTGGTGCTGGCGATAGAAGATGCTAGTTTCTCACGATCAAAAAGGAGCGAGTCGTGAGAAAAATACAGGTAATAGGGATCTGCTGTCTGATTCTGGCCGGCTGCGATACTCGTGCGGTTGACTCCTCACGTGCTGTTCAGGTTTCGCCTGAAAACGTCTATGCGTTCAGTCGCCCAGCCACTCGAGATGACGCGAGAATAACCTTTGTGCAGGACAAGGGTGGAATGAGTTGCTTTGGAGCTGGCATGCAAGTCTTCATGGACAATCGGCTTGCTGCCGAGACTTCGAGTGGAGAAAAGGTGACCCTTTATCATGCTCCTGGGCCTGTGCAATTCAGCATCAAGAACAACGCAATGTGTGCTGGGGGCGACCTTGTCGGGATGATCTTGGATCTCAAACCGGGGTATTCGTATCAACTGCGAGGGTATCGCGGCACTTGGGACAAGCCGGAAGTAATGCTTGGCACGCCACCGCCCTTCAAATACACCAAATAGCTGGCATCAGTCAGCTCTATAGCCGCCGAAAGGCGGTTTTTTTATGCCTGGAGAATTGCTATGTCATCGCGCTCGCTGGGCACTTTGACGCTGGATCTGGTCGCCAAAATCGGCGGCTTTCAGCAGAACATGGATCAGGCATCAAGGTCCGTTGCTGGATCAGGCTCCGCCGCGGTCAAGGCTTCAGCTCAGGTTCAAGTGCTTGAGCGTCAGTTCTCATCGCTGGCTGGAGTAGCATCGAGACTCGCCGCACCTCTCGCCGCTGCGTTCAGCGTGAACGGTATTTACACCGCGAGCGAGGCATACAGCACGCTGACGAACCGATTGAAGTTGGTAACGAACGGTACCGCCGAGCTCGTTAGTGCCCAATCTGCGGTATTTGGTATCGCGCAAGATGCCCGACAGCCCCTTACGGCGACCGCCGAGCTCTACCAGCGCATCGCGACGAACCAGAAGGAGCTGAAGCTTTCTGGCGAAGGTGTGGCCGGCATCGTCGGCACTATCAGCAAAACGCTCGCAATCTCCGGTTCATCTGCTGAGAGCGCAAACGCTGCACTGATTCAGCTTGGCCAAGCGTTCGCCTCCGGCGTGCTGCGCGGCGAAGAGCTCAACTCGGTGCTGGAACAGGCCCCGGCGTTGGCCCAGGCGATCGCGAAGGGAATGGGCAAGACAGTTGGTGATTTGCGAAATCTCGGCGAGCAAGGACTGCTCACCGCCGATGCGGTCGTGAAGGCACTGCAAAGCCAGGCTGGTGCTGTTGACGCTCTCTTCTCGAAGATGACCGCCACCATTGGCGGCAGTCTGACCGTCGTTGGTAACTCAATCACCCGCTATATCGGGGAGATTGATCAGATGTCTGGGGCGAGCGGCAAGGTCGCTGGTGAAATTCTCGCGGCAGCCAAAGTGATTGACGGAAGCCTTCCCGCTGCCCTGGATGGCATTCGTGAACATTCGGGTGCGCTAGTTCAGTTGTTCACCACTGGCCTGTACGTAGCGCTTGGACGGGTAGCCGGAGGATTCACCCAACAGGGTGCAGCTGCTTTGTCGGCCGCCGCCGCGAACCAGGCGGCTCTCACGTCCTCGGCTGCGCTTGCTAAGCAGGATCTGTTGGCGGCGCAGGCAAAACAACTGGACGCCAAAGCATCGGTTCAGCGGGCAAATCTTGAGCTGAGCGCCGCACAGGGAAAGGTCGCTTCAGACAGGGTACGTCAGGCCTCAGAGCTGACCAACATCCAATCCGTACAAGCCGCGCTTGCTGCCGAGTTGACGCTTGAGAAGGAGCGCTTGAAAGCGCAGATCAATGAGCAGGGGCGCGCAGCATCGGTTGCTCGGATCTCCGAGATTCGTCTCGCACAGGTTGTGGTGATCAAGCAGGTTGAAGCCGCGGAACGCTCCTTGGCCAGCACCACGGTGGCGTCCTCGGCGCTCGTAGAAAAGGCCTATGCAGGGCGCACCGCAGCAACATTGGCCTTTGCTGAAACGACCGCCGCGGTTAACGCGCTGAGCGTTGCATCGAACAATGCTGCCGCCGCGGCGAGCGTGACCGGGCGGGCATTTTCAGCACTCGCAGCTGCGGGTAGCGGAGCCTTGGCGATGCTCGGCGGGCCGGTAGGGCTGGTGTTCATCACTGCCGCCGCCGCGCTTTCCTTCATCGACTTTCGCAGCAGTGCCGACAAGGCAAAAGAAGGGCTCGAGCAACTTCAAGGCCCGCTGGATCAGGTGATCTCGCGATTCAAGGCAATGACAGAGGAGCAACGCGCCGGCGCCCTGGTTCGCTGGAGTGAGGCACAGGTTGATGCGGTGAAGGCCGCAAAAGGGGAGCTGGATTCTCTCCAGGCGACTCTGAAAAAAGGAGTGTTGGGGTCTGACTCGCTTTCCCTGCCGTCGAGGATTGCAGGTTCCAGCAATGACGAAACGATCAAGAGAGCAAAGGCATACGAGGATTTGCGCACCAGGATTGACGAAACCGCGAAAAGCGGTCAGTCGATCATTCCTATTTTGGAGGAGGCGGGCAAGGTTCCCGGTGTTTCACCGAAGTTAGTTGATGACCTGAAGAAGGGCGCAGAAGCATGGTCGACCCAGAACCAGGTTGCCAAGGAGGCCGAAGATCGTCAGCGCATTCTCAGGGGCGAGATGGATAAAACCGCCACGTCGGCGGCGAACGGCGCAGCGGCGACCGGTGGAATGACAACTGCCGGTGAGAAGTACCTGAAAACTTTGCAGGATCAGTTGGGCAAGCTGCAGGACAACAACGATGCGGTGAAGGAAGCCACCCGTTACCTGGCCCAGCACAAGGAGCTGAGCGAGGCTGATCGGACGGCGATTATGTCCGTGGCATATGCATCGAAGGCCCAAACCGAGGCGAATAAAGCCGCGACCCAATCGACGAAGGATGCAGCCAGAGCCCAGACCACCCTCAAGGAGCAGTTAAAGCAGGCTGCAGCCGGTTTTCTCGACTTAAAAAAATCGTATGATCCGGTCGGGGCAGCATCAGAGCAGTTTCAAAAGTCGACCGGGCAGCTCAACCTCCTTTTCAAGAATGGGAAGATCTCCCAGGAAGATTACGGAAAGGGCACCGCTTGGCTAGCGGAGCAATTCAACACTGCCACCAAGGCAGCGCTCGGCCTTTCCCAGGCTGAGGAATACCGCCTTGAGCTGGAGAAGAAGCTCAACAACGATCGCGCTCAATACGCGAGCCAGGCCGCAGCAGTAGGGCAGGGTGATAAGGAAGCCGAACGCGCCCAGCAGCGCTTGGAACTTGAGCGCGAGACCAACGAGCGTCTGCTTTCGTTGCGCACTGAGCTGGCCAACGCCACGACAGAAAAACAGCGCAACGACCTTCAAGCCCAGATCGATCTGACCAATGAGTATTTGCCGAAACAGGTTGATGCCATGCGGGAGGGTTTCAGGCAGATCGACGAGGCTCAGGCGGATTGGTCGAATGGTGCGCGATCGGCGTTTGCCAATTACATGAACAGCGCTTCGAACGTAGCCGAGCAGACGAAGACCCTATTTTCTGATGCCCTCAACGGCACAGAGGACGCGCTGGTCAACTTCGTAAAAACAGGGAAGCTGTCATTCCGGGACTTGACTGACTCTATCGTAGAAGACTTGATCCGGATTCAAATCCGGCAGGCCGCGGTTGGATTTCTTGGAGGTTTTGCCGGGCTGTTTAGCGGTGGGGGAGGTGCTTCTACCCTTGGTACCGGCACCATGACTGGTTTCAGCGAAGGTAGCATGGTGCTTAATGCCAAGGGCGGCGTTTACGACTCGCCAAGTCTTTCGTCCTTTTCCAACCAGATCCACGATAGTCCGCAGATGTTTGCATTTGCCAAGGGCGCCGGCATCTTTGCGGAAGCCGGGCCAGAAGCAATTATGCCACTTACCCGTGCCGCTGATGGTTCACTCGGTGTTCGTGCTATCGGCAACGGCGACACCTCGTCGGCAGAAACGGCGACCACTGAAACCTCCGCAATCGGCGGCATCACGCAATACATCACCGTTCAGGGTTCCGCAGACGACGCAACGCTGGCACGAATCCAGCAAGCGGCCAGACAAGGCGCTCAGGATGGCTACAGCCTAGTGCTGCGCGACCTAAAAATGAATGGCCCCGCCCGGCAACTTATTGCCAAAAATCGATAGAAGTAGGAGTACCGCATGGCTATCGAATGGCCGGCTTCGCTGTGTCCGAACGAAATGACGTGGGGCATGGTTTACAACAACCGGAGTTTCACGTCGTCGCTTTCAAACGCTCAGCAAATCGTTGGCTATCCTGGCGCTTATTGGCAATGCACCCTTACGTTCAACTCCATGAACCGTGCAAAAGAGCGTCAGCTGTCTGCTGTCATTGGCCGACTTCAAGGGATGCTCGGAACCGTGAATATTCCAGCGTTCACTCGTCGGCGCACCGACTCGATTGGGGTCCCGGTGGTGATCACGGGTAATGCGCAGGCAACCGTGATGACAATCGGCGGCGTTACGGCAAGCCGGAAGGTCTTCAGCTACGGCGACTACATCAGCATCAACGGTGAGATGTTCGAGATTGTTGATGACGCGTCATCGAATGCTCAGGGCAGGGTGCAGGTGACGCTGAACAAGCGAATCCGAAAGGCTCTGCTTGCTGGCGCCGCCGTGGAGTACCGCAATCCGTTCGCCGAGATGCGGCGAACGGACGACAACCATAGCTTCACCATTCAGCCCTTGGTGGCCAATGGCACACTTCAACTCAGGGAGGCCTTCTGATGCCCTCAGCATTCCCGTTCAGCCAGAACGTGGTGAACATCATCGCCACTGGCCGATTCATGCCGGTTTATGCCGTGCAGCTCGATTTCGTTGACGGCATGGTCTTCGCGCACACCGGCACCGGTGACTTGGTGGTCGACGGGATCACTTATCTGGGTGTGGGCAATTTCGGCCAGGTCAGCCAGTCGCAGGAAAGCGACAACTCTGGATCGCCGATGTCGGTCGAGCTGACCCTTAGCGGCTTGGATGCCTACATCCTTTCCGAGACCAATGTGCGCGGCTGCCGTGGCCGTATGGCCAAAGTCTTGTTCATCGTGTTCGACGAGGTCGGCAACTACGCGGCCGACATTCTGTTTTCCGGTCGAATGGACGCGGCCAAGTTCTCCTTCGCTGGCAACGGTCAAGACGGCAACAGCATCACCGTCCCTGTTATTGACCGGATGGCGGAGTGGAGCCGCACCGGCACCGAGCGCTTCACCGACGAAAACCATCGTGCGCGCCACGACGGCGACCGCTTTTTCTACGCGATCGCCCAGATGTCCGAGTGGCCCATTTATTGGGGCTCGCGAAAGGACGCACCGACATTCACTTATGGAAGCTAGCCATGCGCTACCGAGACTGGACAACCCGTCTGAACGACGTGATCAAGGCCGCCCAAGAGCGGCCTTTTTCATGGGGCGAATTTGACTGCTGCCTGTTTGCGGCTGACTGCACGGCGGCGATTTGCGGCGTCGATCCGGCAGAGAGCTATCGCGGCAAATACACGACCGAGACTGGTGCCAAGCGGCAGTTGAAGAAGCAACACGGCAGCCTTGAGGCGGCATGGGACGTCCATTTTGTCCGGGTGCCGCTGACCTTCATCCAGCGCGGCGACGTTGTGCTGTACGACGCGCCCGGAGGCCGAAGCATGGCTGTGTTCTGGGCTGGGGATTTTTGGGCAGCGACCAATGACGGCGCAGCCCGAGTCGAATGCGCGCCACTGGCCGCTTGGAGGGTTGAATGAGCGGCGGTGTAAAAAAACTCGCTTCGGTTGTCGTTGGCGCAGTCATTGGCGCCTTTCAAGGTGGCCCATGGGGCGCGGTCGCAGGTGCGGCGCTGGCCTTCTACGCGGCCGAGCAGCAGGAAAAGCTCAACACCAAATCGCCGCTGCGTGACAACGAACCTTCGGCGCAGACCGTGCGATCGTCCAAAGCGCCTGTGCGCTTTATTCTTGGGCGAGTATCAACCGGTGGCGTGCTGGTGTGGGCGCAAGAGCAGGCCGGCGCACAAGGTGAGGGGGAATGGCTTCACCTCGTATACGTGCTGTGCGAAGGCGCGATCGATGCTCTGGAAAACATCTACCTCGGCGAGGAAGACATCGGCTCGTTTGGCCCGTTGGCCACCTACGAACTTGTGGTGAACCCGACTCAGGTGAACGCGTTTCTGAAAGCCAACTGCCCAGACTGGAAGGACAGCCAGATCGGGCGCGGTCTGTCCTACGTGCGCGTTTCGCTTCAGTACAGTGCTGAGAAGTTTCCGTCCGGTATTCCCGACACCCGCTTCGTGGTTCGCGGTCGTAACGATATCTACGACCCGCGCAGCGGTAACGCCGGTTACAGCGCCAATACCGCGCTGCACTTGCTGTGGTTCCTTCGCACCCGTTGCGGTGTGCCTGATGACGAGATCGTGTTCGAAACGTTCGTCAGTGGTGCCAACGTCTGCGATGAGGCGGTCACCAATGCCGACGGATCTGTCAGTCAGCGCTATCGAACTGCTTGCGTGATCGGCGCCGACGAACAACGCACCGGTGTCCTGCAGAAGCTGGAAGCTGCGTCTGGCGGACACCTGCTCCGCGTCGGTGGTCGATGGATGTTTCAGGCCGGTGCTTACTACGGCCCGTACGACTTTGAGATTACCGAGGACATGGTAATCGGCACCGTCACCGGCAACACCGAGCCAACCAACGACTCGGCAATCAACACCGTTCGAGGCACGTTCATCGACCCGGAACAGTCATGGACGGAGACGGATTATCCGGAAGTCAGCGTCGCAGAGTGGATTGTTGAGGACGGCGGGGAAGCAGCGGAAACGCTCACCTATTCGTATGTCACGGATCCTTACCAGGCTCAGCGTCTGGCGAACATGGAGCTGCGCCGGCGGCGGGCTGGCGGTGCGATAAGCATTCCGATGAACTTCGCTGGCTACAACTGCCGACCTGGTCGTGTGGTGCGCGTTAACCTGCCGTCGCTGAACATCCATGGCGAGTTCATCGTTTCGGATTGGTCGATGGGCGACAGCGAAGGCTGCACCGTTCAGGTCAAACAATACGAAGCCGCGATCTTCGGTGACGCCGTTGGCCAACCGTATAACCCTATCGGCTTTATCAACCTGCCATCAGGTGGACTCGGCACTCCGGGTGCGCTGACATGGACGCAGCACACCACTGCCGAAGTTACTCAGGGCGTGTTGTCGTGGATTCCGCCCTCCGGAATAGTGAAGGAGTACATCGTTATCGTCCGTCAGGGTGCGACCGCAATTCAGTCGCATAACGTTCCCGCGACGTCCGCCGAGTGCGCGATCAACGGCCTGCCTTCCGGCAATTACACAATGAGCGTGGCAGCGGTCGGGCCCATGGCCCGATCTGGGGAAGTGACGATCACCGTCAGCATCAACGGCCCGCCCATCCCGGAGAGCTGCGTGGTGCAGTCCTCGATCGACAATATCGTGCTGATACCGAGTAACTCCCAGAACGGTCTGAACGGCGGCACCTACGAGTACTTCTTCAGCACCGCGCCAACCGCCGCTGCGGCGGACGCGGAGTACTTAGGACAAGGCCTGTCCTTCACCCACACCGGATTGGGTTTCTGGACGAATTATTACTATTTCATCCGCTCATCGAACGCTTACGGGAAAAGCTCGTTTCTTTATGTGCCTGCGCAAACCTCCAACGATGTTTCGGCTTATCTCGCCGCGATGGCGGGCAAGATCGGAGAAACAGAGCTTGGCCAAGACATAGTCGACAAAATCAATCTGATCCCTGGGCTACAGGATCAGATCGATGCACTCGACGGACTGAAGGGGTACGACCCCGGTGCGACCTACGTTGAGTACGACCTGGTCGTTCAGGGTAAGCGCATCTATCAGGCAACCGGCCCGGTGCCGGCCAATACGCCACCGCCGAACTCGATTTACTGGCTGGACGTTGGCCAGACCGTGGAGACGGTGAACGGACTTGCTCAGCAAGTCGCTACCAATACCGTCGAAATCACGGAGCTCGACGGCGTGATCACCGCACAGGCCACCGCATTCGAAGCCCTCCGCGCCTCCTATCGAGACGATGATGGGGCTGGCGATCTCGCGGATGCGGTCAAAAGCTACAAGAGTACGGCGTCGCTTGCTTCAGAGTCGAAGGTGCGCGCCTCCGAGAACGAGGCAATGGCGCGGCGCATAACTACGTTCGACGCAAAGATTGGAGAGAACGCAGCCAACATCACCGAGCTTGAACAGGTGGTCGTTACCAACCAGCAGGCCACGGCGCAGCAATTAACCCAGCTCGGCACGACTGTCGGCAATCAAGGTACGCAGATAGGCCAGCAGAAGACGATGATCGAGACCAACGCCTCAATCATCAACGATTTGACCGGCAAGCTGGCTGCAACCTGGTCGGTGAAGATGCAATACAGCACCTCCACCGGACAATACATCGCAGCAGGTATTGGGCTCGGAATTGAGAACACTCCGGCGGGTTTGCAAAGCCAGTTTCTAGTCAGCGCGGATCGTTTCGCCATCGTGAACACCATCGCGGGCGGAGCTATCTCTGTTCCGTTTGCCGTGCAAGGCGGCCAGGTGTTTATGAACTCAGCGTTCATCATGGACGGTGCAATTACCAACGCCAAGATCGGCAACTACATCAGCTCGACCAATTACATAGCCGGCCAGCAGGGCTGGATTCTCAATAAAGACGGAACCCTCGAGATCAACGGCATTGTTCCCGGTCAGGGACGGTTGGTGATCAACTCTCTCAACGTTTCGGTCTACGACGCGAACAATGTTTTACGCGTTCGTCTCGGCTATTTGGGGTGATAAATGGCTTACGGTATGCGGATCTGGGGTGCCGATGGTGCACTTCAGATCGATGAAAACGCCTTCACAATCCGCGTTGCACTTTCGACACTGGTGACATTCGCGTTGGGAGCGAACAAGGGAAGTCAGGATTTTTCAGTGCCTGGCGTTGGCCCCGGCAACGGAACAGCCTTTGTTATCCCCAACGGCGCCTACGCCAGCAGCCAGCTGCAGTTCGAGACGGAAATGCTTGACGGTGTTGTGCGCGTTTATAACCACACCCGCACTTACGCGGCGAGCTACACCTCCTCAGGCACAATGAGATTGATCGTAATGAGGTGGAGCTGATGGCTTACGGACTTCAGTTCACCAACAACAGCAACGTCGTCACGCTCGATACTGAATTTGCCCGTCTAATGGTTATCTCCTCTGGAAGGTTCTCCCCTACAGAAGAGAGCGGGTTGGGCTCAACCACCTATTTCGCACGGCCGGTGACGTCGCAGGAGCCGCCGTTGGTGTTTGTGCGCCCTGACACCGTTAATGCAGTGGCCGGCCTCTGTCAGATGAGACTCATAGGATCGGCAGGTAACTGGACGGGCTTTTACGTCAGGGCCTACAACGTGAATACGGCGCAACCGAACGGGAGATATTTTGTGGCCGCGTTCGCGGCGCAAGCCGTCGCGCAATACGGGATGCGCTTGTGGGACGGAGGCGGCAGGTTGCTCTTCGATTCCGGCACTCCAAACGCAAGCTTCACCAGAGCTTTCCAGAACTGGACGTATGCCACCAGCGACATCAGCGAACAAGGCCTGACGCGGATCTTCTACTCTGTACCCTTCGATTTTCCGCAAAACGAATTCATGCTGATAAACACCTTTGGCATGTCTATGACCGCCGGTAGTGCGATTCCCCGAAGCCTGGCCTGCTGGTGGGATTTCCCCAACGGAAAGCTCTACGCCATCACCGTCGCAGCTTCCAATCCGCTCGCATTTTTCCTGTCGGCGGTTTTCGCCAAACAAGCGGTTTAACCTCATTTATAGGATGTAGCCATGCCCTGGTACAAAACGGGAACGGTATCTGTCACCCAAAATTCCAACGCGGTGATCGGTGCGGGCACTGCCTTCATTGCCAACAGCCGGGTCGGGGATGGCTTTCGCGGGCCTGACGGTCGCTGGTACGAGGTGACCAACATCGCCAGCAATACCGCTCTCTCGATCTCGCCGAATTACGAAGGCCCGACAGCTGCTGGCGGTTTCTACTCGATAACGCCGGTTCAGGGATATCAGAAGGATCTGTCTGATCAAGTGCGCGCGATCCTCACCAACTACGGTGAAAAGCTGGCAGCGCTGGGCACGACCGGGAACTATGAGGTGCTTCCACCAGGCAAAGGTGGCACTGGCATCACCGACCTATCTGCCTTCATTCAGGGCTTATTGAATGACACGGATGCAGCAGCGGCTCGATCGACACTGGGCGCTGCAAAGTCTGGCGCCAACAGCGACATCACATCGTTGGCTGGCTTGACTACAGGTTTAAGCGTGGCTCAAGGAGGAACCGGCGGAAACTCACAAGCCACTGCTCGAGCAGGCTTAGGCTTGGGATCCGCCGCCACTGCCACGCTTGGTAATAACGCCGGCAATGCAATGCCTGTTGGTGCTTTTGGGCTTGGTGGGCAAGCCCCCGCGTTCGCCAATATCGACGCGCTGACGACTACCGAATTTAAGTCGATTGTGAACCCTGCCGGAACGCAGCCGGGATTTCCTTACGGCACAAGCTTCACGATTTCCTACAACGCCCAAACTTTTAGCCAGTTTGCGATGAGCATTCTGGGTACGGAGCTGGCGTACCGTTACTACAACTCCACAACTGTTGGCTTCTCCCCTTGGGTAAAGCTCTACCACACGGGGAACACGACTCGAGGATCGGGCGGCGTTTTATCGGCGGCCTCGCCGATCATACGGATTGCGAACGTCGCTGATAGCCACCGTCGTGATCTTCAGGAGCAGACGTTTGAATCTGCCGGGGCATGGGGTGTTGCGAACAACGAAGCGCAGGGGGTGCAAGTCGAACGCCTCGGCGTCGGTGAGTATCGAATCACCGGTAGTCTCGGCTTGGCAATTGAAGGTTGGCGCACTCAAGACCCATGTTCGCCGGACGGCGGCGGGACGCTCGGCATTACTGAGAGCGAACAAGACACCGACGGTACCGTGACCATCCGACTATTTAAGCAGCGCTGGACGCTGTCCGACGACGGCGAGATGCTTCCCGGTCGCGGTGCGCCGCTGGATGTGCCGCTCAACAGTTGGATCGACGTCCGCTTGGAAATGCCGCAGCCAGATTATCAGCCGCCGCCGAACGATCCTGTAAACGAATAACAGCCCGCCATTGAGCGGGCATTTTTTTGCCTGGAGAAAAGTTATGAGTGCTACCGAGAAAGATCGCGACGTCCTTGCACGCACTTTGTGGGGGGAGGCTCGCGGCGAGAGTCTGGCCGGGCAGATCGCTGTGGCGTGGACAGTGCGTAACCGCGTCCTCGATGGGAAAGAAAAGTCGTGGTGGGGGGAGGGGTATGCGGGCGTGTGCCAGAAGCCCTATCAGTTCAGCTGCTGGAATAAGACCGATCCGAACTACCAGTTTTTGATCGGTGTGAAGCAGATCCCGTTTCGCGAGCTGGCGCAGGCGCGGATTGCCGCAGACCAAGTGATCGACGGCAAGGTAGCGGATCCCACCGGCGGCGCCACGCACTATTACGCTTCCAGCATCAAGGCGCCGGGCTGGTCGCTGAAGGCAAAGCAAACCCTGAAGTTGGGCGGCCACGTCTTCTTCAAGGATGTGCCGTGATCGCCGTGCCGTGGAGAGCAGTCGGTGCGCTGGCGCTGGTGTTGGTCAGCGCCGGCAGCACTTGGCAGTTGCAACACTGGCGCTATGGAAATCAGCTGGCTGAGCAAGCCCGCCTGCACGCCGAAACCCTCAACCAACTGACGCTGGCTGCCGCCGCTGCGCAACAGGCCGAGCAGGACAAGCGTTTCGCGCTCGAGCAAAGGCTTGCGACTAGCGAACAAACTCACTTCAGGAAACTGAGCGATGCCCAACGTGATCAAGATCGCCTGCGCGATCGCCTTGCCACTGCTGATTTGCGCCTGTCAGTCCTCCTCGATGCGACCGACGTTGCCAAGGGCTGTAACTTGCCATCCTCCGCCGGCGCCGGCGGCGTGGATCATGCAGCCGTACGAGCCAGACTTGACCCGGCGCATGCTCAACGAATTATCGCCATCACCGACGAAGGTGACCGGGGATTGATTGCTCTGCAGGCTTGTCAGGCTTACGCGAAGACCGTCAGTCAATAAACATAAGGGCGAAATTGGAGGATAAGAAATGGAAAAAGCTGGACAAAAAAAAGGCTGATGATTCAGCCTTTTTATTTTTTCGAATGTTCAAGCTATTGAACGATCGTTTTCTAATTGGTGAAATCTATCGTTAATGACGAACTTGATGATCGACTTCACTTCGTCGGAACAATTCTTAAACGACAACTGGGATACCACATTCCGCCCTCGGTGAAGGACAAGGCCGCCCACCAACTCATCTATAAAGGATTGAGTGGCATCTTTGCCTGAGAAATCAATGACAACTGTGCTTCCGCCGTCCAGCTGACGTTCGATTTGCTTTCTAAACGGAGTAGCGGAAGCCCTCATACCCAGTGTGCGAATGGTCTCAGAACCTGTCGACAAACTGATTAGGGTTTGCATAACGCTTTCCTCGGTGATTTAGCTATACGCTTGTATCGGTCTGCCAGTACGTATGTTTAGCTCTGACAACGGCTAAACACGATCGGCAGCATTACTCAAAATTAATTTCTTTATCCAGGGTGCCTTCCACTTTTGGCAGCAGAGCACCGATGTCTATTTTCGGCAGCAGCTCTCGACTGCATTCAAAGGCTATGGCAACACCTTTCCACCCGCAATCTGCAAGCGTCCCTTTCGCACCACAATCAGTGCGGAGCCAGGAATCACCGCTTGCGATGACCAAAAACCCAGCAGCGGCTCCAGCTATCTTAGCGGTTGTAGTGAGGCCTACGCCTTGATTCTGGCTATCGGTCTCATAGGCAACAAACGGGCCACGGTTGCAGCTTACGCGCTCGACTAGAGCGATCTGGATGGCGGCGCTGTGAGTCCGCTCTGTGAGCATAGCGTGATCCTTCAGAGTAGCGAGGAATCCGCACCCATTGTCCACTATCGCAAGCCGAACCGTTCCTTTGGCGGCGAAGTGCTGACAGGCAACCCAAACTGATGAGCCAAAATTACCGTCTCTCTTCGCGTGCGACAACGCGTTTTCAAGTAGTTCTTTCAAAGCATACTCGAGAGGGCGCCTGTAAGGCTCCATCTCATCTGCCTTTGAAGGATCGGCTTTGATTCCAGTCATTGCGTGGACTAGCCGGGACGCAACCTCCTCGGACTGATCTGCGTTGGTAACACCTAACAACTCTACGCAGTTATCAGGCTCGCCCATGAGGTTTCTGCCGCTTTCGACATCGATTCCTTCAACGTTGAGCCCTGCGAAAAACTCCATGCGCACCAAGTACGAAATCATACTGGCTGTCATGTAGCGCACGTTAAACTCGCTGCCCTCGGGCACACCCTCCAGCGTTGCTCTCAGCGTAGCAAGGCCAAGAGGATCGATAAACTTGAACTCAGAAGCGTCAAGTACAACATTGCCTTCGCTCTTCATGATGCTGCTGCAAAATGAAATCAACGCATCGGGATCTGAGGAGCTGAGGGTGGAAGGGAAGTAGATCGCTTCCTCCTCGGACAAATGACTGGCTTCGAGCACGGGTTCATCCCTGGTTTGTTTTCCGGTCAGCGAATATATCGATACGCCATCACCGCAGCAACAAAGTTCACCACGCGAGGAATGATCATAGGAGTAACGGCGCGGTTGGAATTTTGCTGGCAAAGGCTCTGCCAGCGGCCTGGCGAGCAGATATAAGGACATCGTCGACGTTATGCTGATCCATGAGGATAGGGCGACCTCCCGACAAACGGATCTGATAGTTGGGAGGCCGTGTCAGATCAGGAACTTTAAAATCTAGGGCCAGGTGCAGGACGCGGCTTGAGATCTAGCGATAAATCCTCGCTACCTTTACGAAATACCTTTGCCAGCGCCTCCAGCCACTCAGCAACCTCGAATGCGGCAGATGAACGGCTCTCTGCCACGTAGGACATGACATGACTTTCGAGAAGATGCTGGACATCAACGCTTTCACCAGCTTTATGAATAAGGCTGATTAAAGGAGAGTGATCAGGCACACCAGCGTTGATAGCAGCGTCAACCAGATCCAAAGTGTCCAATTCAATAAAAGGGCGAAGGCCAACCTGAACGGCTTCCTCGTCTGGGAACTGGAAAGAAACCCTGATGCTTGCCGAGACCATGTCGTTTCCTCATAGGTGTGTGCCAAGGCTGTCATAAAGCTGGCATTACCGAGCCTAAACCAGCCATTCATGCACAAAAAAGGCACTTGCGATAAACGCTAAGTGCCTGATTTGTAACGCTTGTTTGGTGGAGCCGGGGGGATTTGAACCCCCGTCCGCCAGTACTCCGCTGTCGGTACTACATGCGTAGCCGTTTCTATTAAGTTAACCCTCAGCGACCCGAAGGGCAGGGTGCTTTGGGCGAGTTGTGTAAGTTTTAGCCGCTTCGTCCACAACGTACTGCACGGCGATTCTGTTCTATATGACAATCACTTTGGGTTTACAGACATCCCCTGGTGATTGCTGGACCCGAAGGTACCAGAAGCTCAGGGCTAAGGCTGCTTACGCAGCGAGAGCGAATTCCTGGCCGTAGTTTTCGTCATTGGCAACTATAAGTAGTTGCAACAGTGGATTTACGACTTCTGTTACCAAGTCGGCATGCACCTAAAGTTTCGCAACCGGCGTCGAATCCTAAACGGCCCCGAACTCATTGCTCAGTACATCTGTTTGAGCAACAAGCCTGTGCAGTGTACGTCAATCGGCCGGGAAGGCCAACCCGAAGGTTGGCTTCCGGGTGTGTCAGTTACGCGTTGGATTGCGGATCTGCATTTTCGTGATCATGCCGTTGGTGATTTCCACGCAATCCTTGTCGTTCCCGGAAGCCTGCGCCTTCATGGCGTCTTCCTGCGCAGTCTTGACGTTCTCCAGCGAGGTTTCCGGAATGGAAGGCTGGCTGGTGATGAAGTCCTTGATGACTTGAAGATTCCCGGCACACAGGTCTTTATCCGCCGCAAACACCGGCGACGCCAGAAGTGCACCAGCGATGAACAATCCAGCAATTGCAGAATGCTTCATGGGTATCTCCTTGAACGGTAGGTCTCGGTGCTGCCGGACGGTCTGGCGGCGATGCCGAGGTCATAACAGGCTACGTTAGCGTAGGGCCTGTTCAATCGACCGCCGCGCTACGCAGGAATTCGGTTTTTTTTACATCTGGTATCAAAACGCCTGCTCACGATCACTTCTTGGTGTCACCCGAGGTTTTCTGGATTTCCAGAATTGTTTGCTGGGTTTCCGCGACGCAGTCGTCAATCTTGCCTTGGGCCTTGAGGGCCTGGGCTTTCGCCACACTGGCGGAGACGCGCGCGTTCAGCTCCGATGAAGTCTGATACTCCGATTTCGCGTTATTGATGGTTTGCAGATTGGCTTCGCACAGGCTGTCTGGTCCGGCGGCAAACGAAGTCGACGCCATCACGGAGGCAGTAACGAACAGACCGAGCAGAACAGAACGTTTCATGGGTATCTCCTTACGCTGAGGGATCCAGACTTCGCTGACCCTGAGTGCTGGTCACCGAAAGAAGGAACGGCCCCGAGTGTTCGGGGCCTGTTCTGTGGACTGCGGTCTCGCGCAAGGGTTCTGATTTTCTTCAGCAGGCCTTCGCCTGAGTGACCCGATCGACCAGATAAACCAGGCCGTGATAGTCGATGCCGCCGTGTTGCGTCAGGCCGATTTCGCACGTGCGACTGGTGGAAATTCCTTCACTGCAATGCTGCACCGCGTCCTTCAGGGTGCGCAGCGAATGGCTGTTCAGCTCCGGGGTGGTGAAGCCCTTGTCGCCGGCAAAACCGCAGCAATGAATGCCTTCCGGAATCACCACGGTTTTGCTGCATTTGCGCGCCAGATCGATCAACGCTTGGCTTTCACCCAGGTGCTGAGTGCTGCAGGTCACATGCACGGCAATCGGTGCGTCTTGCGGGGTGAAATCCAGTCGATCGAGAAGATGCGTACGGATGAAGCGCACCGGGTCGTACAGATCGAGACGGGTTTCTCCTACGTCCTGCACCAGGCGCAACGTGCATGGGCTGGTGTCGCAATAAATCGGATCGAGACCGCCGCGACTGGCGTGAAGCAAGGCGCTGATCAACTCCTGACGCTTGTGTTCGGCTTGCTCGGCGTAGCCTTTTGAGGCGAAGGGCTGACCGCAGCAGAGGTTGTCCTGATTGTCCGGGAACACCACTTGGTAACCGGCCTTTTCCAGCAGTCCACGGGTTTTGTCGTAGAGCGACATCTGCTCTTTATCTCCCGCCGCCGGGCCCATGACCCGCGAGACACACGCGGCCAGATACACCACACGCGGGCGTTCGTCCGACACGCTCGGGCTGAAGCGAATGGCTTTCTCCGGTTGCGGCATCGCATTTGTCCACAACGGCACCTGGCCTTTGGACAAACGCGTCAGCGTTGCCGACAGTTTCGCCAGACGCGGCGCGCCGAGCATCATCCGCGCACCGTTGGCCACATGCAGAGTGAGGCGTGCGCCTTGCAGAGTCTTGGCGAAATTTCCTTCAATCCAGTCAGCCGTTTTCTGATGCGTTGCGTGTCGGCCACGGAGCTTTTTCACCAGCTCGCCGGTATTGATGCCTACAGGACAACGTTGTGCGCACAGACCGGTGGCGGCGCAGGTTTCGATGCCTTGGTATTCGTAGGCTTTTTCCAGTTCGGTGGTGTCGACGCCGGCACGTTTTTTCGCCTGAATATCGCGCCAGATCACGATGCGTTGGCGCGGGCTCAGGGTCAGTCCTTTCGACGGGCAGACCGGTTCGCAGAAGCCGCACTCGATGCATTTATCCACAATCTCATCGGCCGCCGGCAGTGGCTTCAAGTGCTTTAGATGGATCTGCGGATCTTCGCTGAGCACGACGTCCGGGTTGAGAATGCCGCTAGGGTCGAGCAGACGTTTCAGTTGCCACATCAGTTGATAGGCGTCGCTGCCCCATTCCAGTTCCACGAACGGCGCCATGTTGCGCCCGGTGCCGTGCTCGGCTTTCAGCGAGCCGCCGAACTCCACGGCGACCAGTTGCGCGACGTCATCCATGAACGCTTGATAGCGTGCGACTTCTTCCGGGTTGTTGAAGCCTTGAGTGAAGACAAAGTGCAGATTACCTTCCAGCGCATGTCCGAAAAGGATCGCTTCGTCGTAGGAATGTTTGTCGAACAGCTCGATCAAACGGTTCACGCCGATGGCCAGTTGTTCGACCGGGAAGGTCACGTCTTCGATGATCACCGTGGTGCCGGTTTTACGTACGGCGCCGACGGCAGGGAAGGTGTCTTTGCGAATGGCCCAGAGCTTGGCGTTCTCGGCGGGGTCTTCGGTGAAGTCGACCTGCTTCTCCACCGGGAAACCACCGAGCGACGCCATGATTTGCGCCAGTTGTTCCTGTAGGAGTGCAGAGGTCGCCGCGCGGGATTCGATCAGTAGCGCGCAGGCATTGTTCGACAGTTGTTGTACGAAAGCGGGCATGCCGGGTTTGTCTTGCACCGAGCGCAGACTGCGGCGATCCAGCAGTTCTACGGCGGACACCGGTTGGCTTTTCAGCACGGTAACCGCGTTGCAGCAGGTTTCCACATCGGGGAAGACGATCAGCGCCGAGGCCTTGTTCGGGTGATCGATCACTGTGTCGTACGTCACCGCGCTGATGAAGCCGAGCGTGCCTTCGGAGCCGACCAGCAAGTGGCTCAAGATATCCACAGGCTCGTCGAAATCCACCAGGGCGTTGAGTGACAGGCCGGTGGTATTTTTCAGACGGTATTTGTGGCGGATTCGTGCAGCCAGTTCAGCGTTGGCGCGGGTCTCGCGGCCCAACGTCGCCAAGCGTTCGAGCAGTTCGCCGTGGCTGGCGTGGAATGCCGCGACACTCGCCGCGTCTTCGGTATCGAGCCGTGTGCCATCGGCCAACACCAAGCGAATCCCGGCCAGCGTGTGATAGGTATTTTGCGCGGTGCCGCAGCACATGCCGCTGGCGTTGTTGGCGACGATGCCGCCGATTTTGCAGGCGTTGATCGACGCCGGATCCGGGCCGATCTTGCGTCCGAACGGCGCCAGCCACGCATTGGCTTGCGCACCGATTACCCCCGGTTGCAGACGAATCTGTGTGCCTTGGCCACGGATCTCGCGCGCGTTCCAGTTATCCCCAAGCACAATCAACACGGAATCGCTGATTGCTTGCCCGGACAGACTGGTACCCGCCGCGCGGAAGGTCACCGGGACATGGTCACGTTGGGCCAGTTTCAGCAGCGCAACCACTTCATCTTCGGATTCAACGCGGATCACCAACTGCGGAATCAGCCGATAAAAACTCGCATCGGTGCCGAAGGCCAGCGTCGATAACGGATCATCAAAACGGCGCTCGGCCGGAATCAGTTGCTGCGCATCACGCAGGAAATTCACTGGAAGCGTCATTGGTCCTCCAGGATCAGCACCACGAGGTCTTTCGGGCCGTGGGCGCCGTAGGCAAGCACTTGTTCAATGTCGGCGGTTTTCGACGGGCCGGACACCAGCAACGCATTGGTCGGCATGCCTTGCGCCCATTCGAATTCCTGTTGAACCTGATAAAAGTTGTCGCGGATTTCGCTGGCCTTGAGCAGGGCGAAATGCACCGGCGGTACCAGACTCATCAACCGTGGTTCTTCGCGGGTTGGCCACAGAATCAGGCTGCCGGTGGCGGCGATCGCGCCAAGGGTGCCGGTGAGGCTGGCCGGAGTGTCGTTGAACAGCTCGGCTTTCCATTCTTCCATTGGACGGTCGTAGGATTTCAGCGTCGGCAGCTCAGGATTATTCGCCCAGTGTTGTGTGATTTTCTGCCCGTGGGCGGTAGTCGGTGCAATCAACAGGCTCGGTAGCTGACGATCGCGCAGCAATTGCGCGAGCAGCGCCGGCCATTCTTCGCCCGAAGTCATGTGAATTTCGGTGTGCACCGCTTCCATCAGTTTGCGCAGTTGCGGGATGCGTTGTTCGGCGCTGTAGGTGTAAGGCCGCGTCACCAGATCGACATCGAAGTCGTCGGCAATCGGCGTGGCGCCGGTCAGACTTTTCCGCAGTTTGCCGAGGATATTTTGCTTGGCGCTCATCAGCGATCTCCCTGTTTGGCCAGATGCTCGCGGGCCATGTCGTGCAGTGAGCGGGCGGCGGGTTTTGGTGCGCTGTGGTTTTGTGTCCACGGGCCGACGTTGCTTGGCGTCAGCGCGCGCAGGCGCGTGGCGAAGAATCCGAACAATCGATACAAGGTTGGCGAGCTATTGAGCCTGGCCCAGGCGTTCCAGATAAAACGTTCCTTGCGCGAATACTTGCTGCCCTGACCGCGCATCACTTGATGGGGACTGTCCGGGGCTTTGACGTTTTCTTCGCGCAAGCGCCGCAGGATTGCCGGGATGGGAATTTTTACCGGGCAGACTTCACCGCAGGCACCGCACAGCGATGACGCGCTCGGGTGATCCGGGACTTTTGCCAGGCCAACCATGTGCGGGGTGATGATTTTGCCGATCGGCCCCGGATAAACCTCGCCATAGGTATGACCGCCGACGCGGGTATAAACCGGGCAGTGGTTCATGCAGGCGCCACAGCGGATGCAGTTCAAGGTCTGACGCAATTCACTGTCGGCGAAAGCCTGGCTGCGACCGTTGTCGAGCAGCACAAGATGCACTTCCTGCGGGCCGTCGAGTTCGTGTTCTTTGCGCGGGCCGGAGATCATGTTGACGTAAGTGGTGATCGGAATGCCCAGCGCCGAGCGTGTCAGCAGCGACAATAACGGCACCACGTCGCGCAAGTTTTCAACAACTTTTTCGATGCCGGTGACGGCGATGTGCACGGGCGGCACGGTGGTGGTCATGCGGCCGTTGCCTTCGTTTTCCACCAGCAGCAGGGTGCCGGTTTCGGCGACGGCGAAGTTGACACCGGAGACGCCGATGTCCGCTTCGAAGAATTTCTGCCGCAGGACTCTGCGACCGATCTGAATGAGTTGGTCAACGTCCTTGGTGTATTCCACGCCAAGTTTGTCGTGGAACAAGGACGCGACCTGACCGGCATTCTTGTGGATCGCCGGCATAATGATGTGTGAAGGCTTCTCGTGGTCGAGCTGGACGATGTATTCCCCCATATCGGACTCCAGGCATTCAATGCCTTGAGCCTCGAGGAAATGGTTCATCTCCATCTCTTCGCTGACCATCGATTTGCCCTTGATCACTTGCCGCGCCTCGTGAGCACGGATGATCGATAAGACGATGCCATTGGCCTCGTCCACCGTTTCCGCCCAGTGCACTGTCACACCGTTGCGGGTCAGGTTTGTTTCCAGTTGCTCGAGCAGGTCGGGCAACTTGGAGAGCGCGCGGGCTCTGATCGAGTTGCCCAGAGCACGCAAGTGTTCTCTTTCGTGGGCATCGCCGAAAGCGGCTGCCCGTTTGGTCATCAATGAATCCATCGCAGTGCGGAAGTTGTTCCGCAGTTGCTGATCACCCAAGGCGTTGTGGGCCCGGGTGCGGAAATCTTCTTCTACGGCGACCGTAGGAATAATCGCGGAAGTGCTCATTGCGCACCTCCGGTTCGTTGCCACAGAAAGCTGGCGAGATGTTGCCCGCGTAGCGTTTCTTTTTGTTTCTCCAATGCGCCGTTGATGTTCATCAAACAGCCACAGTCGGCGCTCAACACCTGATGCGCGCCGGAATCCTTCAGCGATCGGGTCTTGTCAGCCACCATCGCGCCGGAAATGTCTGGCATACGGACGCTGAATGTTCCGCCGAAGCCACAGCATTCGCTTTCGTGGTCGTGGTTGACCCGTTCCACGTTGCTCAACTGCGCCAACAACTCGCGGCCATGCAGGTGGGTGTTCATTTCGCGGCGTGCCGAACACGAAGTGTGCAGGGCGACTTTGACCGGGTCGCCGCTGTCCTTGAGCTGCACCTTGCAGACGAACAGTAGAAACTCGGCCAGTTCATAGGTGCGGGCCGCGAGGGCCTGAACCTGTTTCAACGTGTCCGGCTCGTCCTTGAACAAGTCGGCGTAATGCTCGCGCAGCATGCCCGCGCAGGAACCCGACGGCACCACCACCGGATAATCGCCGGCAAACAGCGCCAGTTGCGAGCGCGCTACCGTCCGCGCCTGCTCGGTGTAACCCGAGGTGTAGGCCGGTTGACCGCAGCAACTCTGCCCTTGCGGGTACTCGACCCGAATCCCTTCGCGCTCCAGCAAGTGGATGGCGTCCATCCCGGCTTCGGGGTAGAACAGATCAACCACGCACGTCCCGAACAGATAAACCTGCGACGGTTTCTCGCTGGGGTATTGCCGAGGTTCGGGCAGTGGCGGTGCCACGCGGGTCGCGTTCGGCACAGCGTTGTAAAAAAGCTCGCTCATCAGGCGTGTCTCCGGGTGGTCCCGGTTATCCGTCCGCTGAGGCTGCTGAATATAGAGAGTGTTGCTTTCAGCAGCCTTACAGACCGGGTGGTGAATTGCTGACGCCGGCATCACGAACCGGCGTCGGTTTTTTCCATGGTTCTTGTAGGTTTAGTGCACCAGCATGCCGGTGAACCAGTAGGCCTGAGCCAGGGTGATCAGACCGACAATCGTTGCAAAGAATAGGCTGTGCTTGAGGGTGAAGCGGAACAGATCCGATTCCTTGCCGACCAAACCGGTCGCGGCGCAGGCCACGGCGATCGATTGTGGCGAGATCATTTTGCCGGTCACGCCGCCGCTGGTATTGGCCGCTACCAGCAGGACGTCGTTGACGCCGATCTGGTGCGCGGTGGTCGCTTGCAGCGAACTGAACAGCGCGTTGGACGAAGTATCCGAACCGGTGAGGAACACGCCGAGCCAGCCGAGGAACGGCGAGAAGAACGGGAAGGCCGCGCCAGTACCGGCCAACACCAGGGCCATGGTTGAGGACATGCCGGAGTAGTTGGTGACAAAGGCGAACGCCAACACCATGCCGATCGACAGAATAGGCCAGCGCAGTTCGTAGAAGGTCTCTTTCAAAGTGGTCAGACCAGTTTTGAAATTGATCTTCAGCACCAGCATCGAGATCAGCGCCGAGAAGAAAATCGCCGTGCCGGTCGCGGAAATCGGGTCGAGCTTGAACACCGCTGGAATCGCGGTTGGCGCAGCAACGATCGGTGCGGTCTTGATCACCAGTTGATCAAGGTGCGGAATTGCGAAGTTGAACACCCAGCTGTACATCGAGCCGCCAGCGGCGAACATCGCTTTGAAAGGCTTCAGCGTCCAGATGGTCACCAGCACGGTGAGGATCAGGAACGGCGACCACGCTTTGAAAATTTCCCCGAGACTGTAAGGCGAAGCCACGGTGGTGCGCTTCTGGCCGAAACCACCGACGCTGGCGGTAATCGCTGCGCTGGAGGTAGCGCCTGCGATTTGTGCGCCGGCGGTGCGTTTCGGTTGCCAGACTTTGAGGAACAGGGTCAGGGAAATCAGGCTCGCCAGCGCCGAAGTGATGTCCGGCAGTTCCGGGCCAATGAAGTTGGAGGTGAAGTATTGGGTGATGGCGAAGCTCAGGCCCGCGACCAATGCAGCCGGCCAGGTTTCACGAACGCCGCGCAGGCCGTCCATCATGAACACCAGCCAGAACGGCACGAACAGCGACAGCAGCGGCAGTTGGCGACCGGTCATGGCGCCGATCTTGAACGCGTCAATCCCGGTCACTTGGCCGGCAACGATGATCGGAATCCCCAAGGCGCCGAACGCAACCGGTGCGGTGTTGGCGATCAGGCAAAGGCCGGCGGCGTACAGCGGGTTGAAGCCCAACCCGACAAGTAGCGCGGCGGTAATCGCCACGGGCGCGCCGAAACCGGCGGCACCTTCCAGGAATGCACCGAAGCAGAAACCGATCAGCAGCACTTGCAGACGCTGGTCGTCAGTAATCGATAACACCGAACTGCGAATGACCTCGAACTGACCACTTTTCACCGTCAGTTTGTAGAGGAACACCGCCGCGACAATGATCCAGGCAATCGGCCACAAACCGTAGGCAAAACCATAACCGGCGGCGGCGAAAGCCATGTCGACCGGCATTTGAAACGCGAAGATCGCCACGGCAATCGACAGGGCGAGGGTGATGCTCCCGGCCACGTGGCCCTTGAGACGGAACACCGCCAGCGCGAGGAAAAAGAACACGATGGGGATGACGGCCGCGAGTGCGGACACGCCGAGACTGCCGAGCGGGCTGTAGAGTTGTTGCCAGGTTTGCATATGGGGTGGCCCCTAATTGTTGTTGGTCAGGCACTGTCAGCGTTCTTGGTTAATTGGTAAGACCAATTTACAATCGCTGTTGGCTAGGGTAAAAGCCTTGGTATCGGTGTGTCAATTTGTCGCCCTAAAACTTTTGTCGAACGTGCAGCGCAGATCGCGTCTGATCCGCTTCGACGAAGTGGCGTCTGGTAGGTGTCGGCAAGGCGCCGATAGGCCAGAATAGAGAGCCCGGCGAGCGGTCGGGATCGTGGAGAAGTGAGTTATGGGGTTTGATCAGATACGTCAGCGCCGTTTGTCTGACGATATTGTCGAGCGACTCGAGGGGATGATCCTTGAGGGCACGCTGAAGTCCGGTGAACGGCTTCCGGCGGAGCGCACGCTGGCCGAGCAATTCGGCGTATCGCGTCCGTCATTGCGTGAGGCGATTCAGAAGCTCGCGGCCAAAGGCTTGCTGGTCAGCCGTCAGGGCGGCGGTAACTATGTGGTGGAAAGCCTGGGCTCAACGTTCAGCGATCCGCTGCTGCATCTGCTCGAAAACAATCCTGAAGCGCAGCGCGACTTGCTCGAGTTTCGCCACACCCTGGAGGCATCGTGTGCCTATTACGCAGCATTGCGCGCGACGGACGTCGATCGTGAACGGCTGACGGCGGCGTTCGATGAGTTGCAGGATTGCTACTCGCGCCACGACGAAGTCAGTCGCGTGGAGGAGGGCGCGGCAGATGCGAAATTCCATCTGGCGATTGCTGAAGCCAGTCATAACGCGGTGTTGCTGCACACCATTCGTGGCTTGTTTGATCTGCTCAAGCGCAACGTGGTGACCAACATTGGCGGCATGTACAAGCAGCGCACGGAAACCCGCGACATGCTGATCACCCAGCATCGGGAATTGTATCTGGCGATTATTGAAGGTCGCGCGGAGCAAGCGCGGGAAGTCTCCAGCCGACACATTTTGTATGTGCAGGAAGTGCTGGAAGAGGTGCGGCAGGAGGTTCAGCGCATGGCTCGGGCGGAGCGGCGCAAGGGCATGTGATTTTTTAAAGCAAAAGATCGCAGCCTGCGGCAGCTCCTACAGGGAAATGCGAATTCCTGTGTAGGAGCTGCCGAAGGCTCGGGCCGCGATCGGACGATCTTTGCTTTCAAAGGCGAAGACTAGTCTTCCTTGCCCTTGTTGCGCACAGCACGCTGCAGCTCACGACCGGCGTCGCGCTCGCGTTCGGTGTCACGCTTGTCGTATTCCTTCTTGCCCTTGCCCAGAGCAATCTCGCACTTGACCATGTGCTTGCTCCAGTACCAGGACAGGCAGACGCAGGCGTAACCCTTTTGCTGCACCATCGCGGCGAGTTTTTCCAGCTCGCGGCGGTTGAGCAGCAATTTGCGTGTGCGCACCGGGTCAGCGATGACATGGGTACTTGCGGTCATCAGAGGCGTGATGTGGCTACCGAGCAGCCACGCTTCGCCATCCTTGAGCAGGACATAGCTGTCAACCAGCTGTAGCTTGCTTGCCCGCAGACTTTTTACTTCCCAGCCGGCCAGGACCAGACCAGCCTCGAACTTATGCTCGATGAAGTAATCGTGTCGCGCCTTTTTGTTCTGCGCGATGGTCCCTGTTGGGTGTTTCTTCTGTTTAGCCATAGGGGCGGCATTATATGGAGATAAACGGCCGTCGGCTACGGTGATGCTGCGTGCTTGAGCAGGTTGAGTGAATCCCGGACAATGCGGCCTCTTTTTCTAACGCTTGGGCGTGATAAACGATGTCGACAGACAAGGTTTCTGTCCACGGCAGTTGGGCTAGCCGCTGGGTATTCATACTCGCCGCGACCGGTTCGGCCGTGGGACTGGGTAGTATCTGGAAATTCCCCTACATGGTCGGGGTCTACGGCGGCGGTGCGTTTGTACTGATGTTTCTGGCGTGTATCGCCCTGATCGGCATCCCGGTCATGCTCGCTGAAACCCTGATCGGCCGCCGCGCGCGGCAGAGTCCGGCGAATGCCTTGAAGGTATTGGCGCTGGAAGCCGGGCACTCGGCCAAATGGTCGTGGGGCGCGTTTGCCGGGATGATCACGGCGCTGCTGATCCTGTCTTTCTATAGTGTGGTCGGCGGCTGGTCGCTGGATTACATCGTCGACATGGGGCGCGGCGACTTCCAGGGCGCGACGGCCGATCAAGTCGGTGCGTATTTCGGCAATGTCATCGCCGATCCATGGCGCCTGACACTTTGGCACACGATTTTTATGCTGCTGTCCGCCTTCGTCATCGCCAAAGGCGTGGTCGCCGGGCTGGAACGCAGCCTGCGCATCATGATGCCGTTGCTGTTTGTGATGGTGCTGGTGTTGCTCGGTTACAGCATGACCACTGGGCATTTCATGGAAGGCGTGCATTTCATGTTCGACTTCCACCCGGAAAAAGTTCTCGACGGTCTGTTGCCTGCGATGGGCCACGCGTTCTTCTCGCTGAGCGTTGGCGTCGGCTCGATCATGATCTACGGCGCGTACATGCCGAAGAACGCGTCGCTGTCCGGCACGGTGGTCGGCGTGGCGTTGCTTGATACATTTGTTTCGCTGGTCGCCGGTCTGGCGTTGTTCCCGATCGTCTTCGCCGCCGGCCTGAACCCGAGCGAAGGCCCGGGCCTGATGTTCGTCAGCCTGCCATTTGCCTTTGGTAACGTAGCCTTCGGCCAATTGATGGGCGTGGTGTTCTTCGTGCTGGTCGCCGTCGCGGCCTGGAGCTCGGCGATTTCCCTGCTCGAACCGATGGTGGCGTATCTGGTTGAACGCACCAAAGTCAGCCGCGCCTGGGTGACGTTCTGGTTGGCGTTCACCTGCTGGTTCGTCGGTTTGGGCACGGTGTTTTCCTTCAATATCTGGAAGGAAGCCAAATTTTTCGTGAACGAAGACGGTCTGTTCCACCTCTACCAATGGGGTGCGAAGAGCGGTCTGGACTTCTTCGGTGTGATCGATTTCTTCACCTCGCGGATCATGTTGCCGCTCGGTGGCCTGTGTTTTGTATTGTTCGCCGGATGGGTGATGGGGCGTGAAGCGGTGCGTGACGAGTTGTCGATCCGCAACCCGAAACTGTTTGCCCTGTCTCTGTTCTTGATGCGCTACGTGGCGCCAATCGGCATTGTTGTAGTGTTTGCCGCTCAGCTCTGGAAGTAACGCTTACATGACGACTCATATTCAACGCTCAGCCCTGTTGCCATACCCGGCGCAATTCCTTTACGACCTGGTCAACGACGTGGCGCGTTACCCGGAATTTCTGCCGTGGTGCTCGGCGGCCGAGGTGCTGGAAAGCTCGCCTGAGCACATGCGCGCCAGTGTAGGCGTGTCGAAGGGCGGGCTGAGTCAGCATTTCGTCACGCGCAATACGCTGGTGCCGGGGCAGTCGATCGAGATGAATCTTGAGGAAGGCCCGTTCAACCAGTTGCACGGCGTCTGGGTATTCAAGGCGTTGAACGAGAAGGCCTGCAAGATCAGCCTGGATTTATCGTTCGATTACGCCGGGCCGCTGGTGCGTGCGACGTTGGGGCCGCTGTTCAATCAGGCTGCCAACACGTTGGTGGATGCGTTCTGCCAGCGCGCCAAGCAGATACATGGTTAAGCCGGTGATCGAGATAGAAGTGGTGTATGCCGCGGTTGATCGCCAGGTTCTGGGCACGGTCAGCGTGGCAGAGGGTACGACAGTACGTGCTGCAGTGCTCGCTTCGGGTATTGCTGGCGCGTTTCCTGAGCTGAATCTGGCGGAGTGTCCGTTGGGGGTTTTCGGCAAGGTAGTGCCGAATCCCGATTCGCGGGTGATTCAGGCAGGCGAGCGCATCGAGATTTATCGCCCTTTGCTCGCTGATCCGAAGGAAGTTCGACGCTTGCGTGCAGCCAAAGCGGCTGAGGCAAAAGCCCGAAATCTTTAAGATGCCAAACGCCAGACAATAAAAAACCCGGAATTTCCGGGTTTTTTATTGCGTCGCAAATTATTGCGGCGTGGTGTCCAGCGGCTCTGGTGTCGGAACCGGAACGGTTTCCACACCATCGACGTCCTTCTGGATCTGATCCAGCAAGGAACCTGGCTTGACCGGTTTTTCCGGTGCTGGCTTCTCGGTGTTTTCAGCAGGAGCGGTCACGTTAGTGCCACTGTCCTTACCGAGAATGGCTTCGTCACGGCTGACGCCCGGCATAAAGTCACCGGACAAGCTGACAAGCTGGTCGTTGGAATTGAAGATAACGCTGACGCGTTCCTGTTGGCGTTCACCGCCACCCGGTTGCAGGCTATACAGGTAATCCCAGCGATCGGCATGGAACGTGTCGGTCAGCAGGGGGTTACCCATAATAAACCGTACTTGCGGCCGGGTCATTCCCGGGCGTAACTGGTCTATCATATCCTGCGTGACGACATTGCCCTGCTGGATGTCGATTTTGTAAACCCCGGGGAATGAACAACCGGCGAGTGCGAGCAGTCCCACAAAGGTGAAACTGGTTAGCAAGAGCTTGGTGTTTTGCATCGGTGGGCGACTTCCACTATCTTGGCTGGGACAACGTAAACGCCGATCATACCCGCATTAAGAGAAGCTGCGAAGCAGCATCGCGAGAAAGCTGACCATGGTTGAAAATAGCGAACTACGCAAAGCCGGCCTCAAAGTGACCCTGCCACGGGTCAAGATCCTGCAAATGCTCGACTCTACCGAGCAGCGTCACATGAGTGCCGAGGACGTCTACAAGGCGTTGATGGAAGCTGGCGAGGACGTCGGTCTGGCCACGGTTTACCGTGTTCTGACCCAGTTCGAAGCAGCTGGCCTGGTGGTCCGTCACAACTTCGACGGCGGCCACGCGGTATTCGAACTGGCTGACGGTGGCCACCACGACCATATGGTCAACGTGGAAACCGGTGAAGTGATCGAGTTCTTCGACGAAGAAATCGAAAAACTTCAGAAGTCGATCGTCGAGAAGCATGGCTTTGAGATGGTTGATCACAACCTGGTGCTGTACGTCCGCAAGAAAAAGTAAGCATGTCGCGCGAATTCAGGTTCGCGAAACGAGCGAAGGCGACCCAAGGGTCGCCTTCGTGCTTTCTATTGTTTCAAAATCTTAAACTTTCGCGGTAACCACCATTTTTTTTGCGTGAGCCAACGATTCCTTGGTCAGATCGATGCCGCCGAGCATCCGCGCGACTTCTTCTATTCGTTCGGTCTTGCTCAGCTTGGACACGGCTGTGTGGGTTGCCTCATCGCCACGCACTTTGTGCACAAACAGGTGCTGATGACCCTGCGCGGCCACCTGCGGCAAATGCGTCACCGTCAGTACCTGTCCGCGTTCACCCAAGCGACGTAGCAACTGGCCGACAATTTCCGCCGTCGGGCCACCAATGCCCACGTCCACTTCGTCGAATACCAGCGTTGGCACCCGGGATGTCTGCGCAGTGATCACCTGAATCGCCAGGCTGATCCGCGACAGTTCACCACCGGACGCCACTTTAGCAAGCGCTTTGAGCGGTTGCCCGGGGTTGGCGCTGACCAACAATTCGACCTGTTCCAAGCCGTTCGGCAGCAGTTCGTCACTGCTGTTGGCGCGCAGCTCGATGGTGAATCGGCCGCCGGGCATGCCCAGACGCTGAATCTCTTGTTCCACTGCACTGGCAAGGCTGCCGGCGGCCTGATGGCGCAAATCGCTCAGCTCGCGGGCCTTCTCTTGATAATGACGGGCGTAGGACGCCAGCTCATCACCCAGACGCTCGATGGATTCATCGTTGGCATTCAGGGTTTCGATTTCATCCAGCAGCTTCTGCTGCATTTCCGCGACTTCAGTCGGCTGGATTCGGTGTTTGCGCGCTAGCGTATAAATAGCGTCGAGGCGTTCTTCCAGATATTGCAGGCGTGCCGGATCGGCATCGAAGTTGTCGAGGAATCGATTGAGTTCGCCCACCGCCTCTTCAACCTGAATCTGCGCGCTGGTCAGCAAGCTGCTGGCTTCGCCCAGTGCGCCGACCGAATTATTCACGCTCGACAGACGATTGAGACTGGCGGTCAGCGCGTTCAGGACATTACCCGAGTCACTTTCGCTGCATTGCTCGACCACTTGCCGGCAAATGCCCAGCAAGGTTTCAGCGTTGGTCAGGTTTTTGTGTTCCTGCTCCAGTTGCTCCAGTTCGTTATCGCCGAGACCGAGGTTTTCCAGTTCTTCGAGCTGATAGCTGAGCAGTTGATGGCGCGCGCGTTGTTCGTCGCCGGAATTGGAAAGGCGCTCCAGTTCCTGACGGGTCTGACGCCAGCGCTGGGCGGCCAGATGAACCTGGCGGGCCAGATCGGTCGCGCCGGCATATTCGTCGAGCAAGCGGCGATGGGTATCGGTTTTCAGCAGCGACTGGTGTTCATGCTGGCTGTGGATATCGATCAGCAATTCGCCAAGGGACTTGAGGTCGCCGAGTGGGCAGGGCGTGCCGTTGATGTAGCCACGCGAACGGCCTTCGCTGGTGATGACCCGACGGAGGATGCACGGGCCGTCGATGTCCAGATCGCGCTCGGCCAGCCAGGCGCTGGCCTCAGGGATGTCGACCAGATCGAACGTCGCGAGGATGTCGGCCTTGTCGGCGCCCGGGCGAACCACGCCGCTGTCGGCACGATCGCCCAGGGTCAGGCCGAGGGCGTCGAGCATGATCGACTTGCCGGCGCCGGTTTCCCCTGTGATCACGCTCATCCCGCGATCAAGTTCGAGATCGAGATGTTCAACGATGGCGTAGTTATGTACGGACAGGTGCACCAGCATAAAGGCCGCTCCCAGGCTTTAGGTCTGGTTATTTATACAGTGTTTTGTTTCGGCCTGACAATGCCCTCGCTTAGCTCGATTTGCTTGAACCGCAAAACTTCTTAGCGCATCAGGGAATGAGAATGCGGCACTTTTTTGTAGGGTTAATGCTTGAAGGCCCTTGAAGCCTGATTTTGCGGCCCCATATATCGGGACAGAAGCGCGGGTCAGGCTCGCGGAAGAAATTGAAAGGAGAATTCTATGGCTGACGAACAGACAGTAGATACGCAAAACCCAGATGCCCCTCAGGCGCCGGAAGGTTCGAGTGATGACCTGGCGACCCGTGTGCAAGTGCTCGAAGAGCAATTGGCCGCAGCGCAAGATCAATCTCTGCGCGTAGCTGCCGATCTGCAGAACGTCCGCCGCCGTGCCGAACTGGACGTCGAGAAGGCGCACAAGTTCGCCCTGGAGAAATTCGCCAGCGACCTGCTGCCGATCGTCGACAGTCTGGAGCGCGGTCTCGAGTTGTCGAACCCGGACGACGAAAGCATCCGTCCGATGCGTGAAGGCATCGAGCTGACGTTGAAAATGTTCCACGACACCCTCAAGCGTTATCAGCTTGAAGCGATCGATCCGCATGGCGAACCGTTCAACGCTGTTTACCATCAGGCGATGGCTGCACAAGAAAGCGCCGACGTAGAACCGAACAGCGTTCTGAAGGTGTTTCAGAAGGGCTACCAGCTCAACGGTCGCCTGTTGCGCCCGGCCATGGTTGTGGTCAGCAAGGCGCCTGCGCCAATTTCGCCTTCGATTGACGAGAAGGCTTGAAATTAGCCGCAAGGCCCCCATTTAGAAGTCAAGCGTTTAAGTGCTACCGCAGTCAGCCACCACTGCTGCGGCATCCAAATCCAAAGTTTCGGGAGAGTTAACATGGGCAAAATTATCGGTATCGACCTGGGGACCACCAACTCCTGCGTCTCCGTGCTGGAAAACGGCAAAGCAAAAGTTATTGAAAACGCTGAAGGCGCGCGTACCACGCCGTCGATCATCGCTTACGCCAACGATGGCGAAATCCTGGTAGGTCAGTCGGCCAAGCGTCAGGCTGTGACCAACCCGCACAACACTCTGTACGCAGTAAAGCGTCTGATCGGTCGTCGTTTCGACGAAGAAGTTGTGCAGAAAGACATTCAGATGGTGCCGTACAAGATCGCCAAGGCTGACAACGGCGACGCTTGGGTTGAAGTGAACGGCCAGAAAATGGCGCCGCCACAAATCTCGGCTGAAATTCTGAAGAAGATGAAGAAGACCGCCGAAGACTACCTCGGCGAGCCAGTGACCGAAGCGGTCATCACTGTTCCGGCCTACTTCAACGACAGCCAGCGTCAGGCGACCAAAGACGCCGGCCGCATCGCGGGTCTGGACGTAAAACGTATCATCAACGAACCAACCGCAGCCGCTCTGGCCTACGGTATGGACAAGGCCAAGGGCGATCACACCGTGATCGTTTATGACCTGGGTGGCGGTACTTTCGACGTCTCCGTGATCGAAATCGCTGAAGTTGACGGCGAGCACCAGTTCGAAGTGTTGGCCACCAACGGTGACACGTTCCTGGGCGGTGAAGACTTTGACATTCGTCTGATCGACTACCTCGTCGACGAATTCAAGAAAGAAAGCGGCATGAACCTCAAAGGTGACCCGCTGGCGATGCAGCGCCTGAAAGAAGCCGCTGAGAAAGCCAAGATCGAACTGTCCTCGAGCCAGTCGACCGACGTTAACCTGCCGTACATCACTGCAGATGCGACCGGTCCTAAGCACCTGAACGTGAAAATCTCGCGTGCCAAGCTTGAAGCACTGGTTGAAGACCTGGTTCAGCGCACCATCGAACCTTGCCGCATCGCCATGAAAGATGCTGGTCTGGACGTTGGCGCGATCAACGACGTGATTCTGGTCGGTGGTCAGACCCGTATGCCGCTGGTACAGAAGCTGGTAACCGATTTCTTCGGTAAAGAAGCACGTAAAGACGTGAACCCGGACGAAGCTGTTGCCATGGGTGCTGCGATTCAGGGCGCTGTTCTGGCCGGTGACGTGAAAGACGTTCTGCTGCTCGACGTCAGCCCGCTGACCCTGGGTATCGAAACCATGGGTGGCGTGATGACCGCGCTGATCGAGAAAAACACCACGATTCCTACCAAGAAATCGCAAGTGTTCTCGACTGCCGACGACAACCAGGGCGCTGTGACCATTCACGTGCTGCAGGGTGAGCGCAAGCAAGCCACTCAGAACAAGTCCTTGGGCAAGTTCGACCTGGCCGACATTCCACCTGCACCACGTGGCGTGCCACAGATCGAAGTAACCTTCGACATCGACGCCAACGGCATCCTGCACGTCGGCGCGAAAGACAAGGCTACCGGCAAGACTCAGTCGATCGTGATCAAGGCCAACTCCGGTCTGTCCGATGACGAAATTCAGCAAATGATTCGTGATGCTGAAGTCAACGCTGAAGAAGACCGCAAGTTCGAAGAACTGGCCGCTGCCCGTAACCAGGGTGATGCACTGGTTCACTCGACTCGCAAAATGGTTGCTGACGCGGGCGACAAAGTCACCGCCGAAGAGAAGACTGCGATCGAAGCGGCTGTGGTTGCTCTGGAAGCCGCTGTCAAAGGCGACGACAAGGCTGCTATCGAAGCGAAGGTTGAAGAGTTGTCGAAAGTCTCCGCTCCGGTTGCTCAGAAGATGTACGCCGAACAGGCTCAGCCAGCTGATGGCGCAGCCCCGCAAGGCGAATCGGCTGAGAAGGCTGACGACGTTGTCGATGCAGAGTTCGAAGAAGTCAAAGACCACAAGTAAGTTGTTGGTCGGCCGGTTGACTGCCTTCGGGCAGTGACTGGTAGGATGTCGCCGCGCGGGAGCTAGCTCCCGCGTTGGCGTATCTGGAATACGCGAATTTTTACAGCATGCGACAACGTTCGGATGCTGGCGGTATGGCCGGGAATGCTCCTGCTTTTCGCGCCGCAAGTACCGCAGAATCAAAGACCAGGATCGTTGAATTGACGTGAGTTGGGTCCGGGCCTGTATTGGGGCTCAACGAGTTTGGCGATCCTCAGGAGGGGTTTGCCGGACGTCCTCAAGAGTGCAGAAGACTTATGGCAAAGCGTGACTATTACGAAGTGTTGGGTGTTGAGCGTGGCTCAAGCGATGCAGACCTGAAGAAGGCCTATCGTCGTCTGGCGATGAAGCATCACCCGGACCGTAATCCCGATGACAAAGCGTCGGAAGAACTGTTCAAAGAGGCCAACGAGGCCTACGAAGTGCTGTCCGATTCCAGCAAGCGTGCGGCTTACGACCAGTACGGTCATGCCGGCGTCGACCCAAGCATGGGTGGCGGCGGGGCCGGTTTTGGCGGTCAGAACTTCTCTGACATCTTTGGCGATGTCTTCAGTGATTTCTTCGGTGGCGGTCGCGGCGGTGGTCGTGGCGGCGCTCAGCGTGGCAGTGATCTGCGCTACACCCTGGAGCTGAATCTGGAAGAAGCGGTGCGCGGCACGTCGGTGAATATCCGCGTTCCGACACTGGTCAACTGCAAGCCGTGCGACGGTTCGGGTGCCAAGAAAGGCTCCTCGCCATCGACGTGCCCGACCTGCGGCGGCATCGGTCAGGTGCGCATGCAGCAAGGCTTCTTCTCGGTGCAGCAAACCTGCCCGCGCTGCCATGGCCAAGGCAAGATCATTTCCGATCCGTGCGATTCCTGCCACGGTGACGGTCGCGTTGAAGAGTACAAAACCCTCTCGGTCAAGGTACCGGCCGGCGTCGACACCGGCGACCGCATTCGTCTGTCCGGCGAAGGCGAAGCGGGTACGCAGGGCGGCCCGACGGGCGACCTGTACGTGGTCATCAACGTGCGCGAGCACGACATCTTCCAGCGTGACGGCAAGCATCTGTTCTGCGAAGTGCCGATCAGCTTCGTCGACGCAGCATTGGGCGGCGAGCTGGAAATCCCGACCCTCGACGGTCGCGTCAAACTGAAAATCCCTGAAGGCACCCAGACCGGCAAGCAGTTCCGTGTGCGTGGCAAAGGTGTAGCGCCGGTGCGTGGCGGCGGTGCAGGCGATCTGATGTGCCGCGTTGCGGTCGAAACGCCGGTGAATCTGAACCGTCGTCAGCGCGAACTGCTGGAAGAATTCCGCAGCTCCCTGGCCGACGACAACAGCCATTCACCGAAAACCACCGGTTGGTTTGACGGTGTGAAGCGCTTCTTCGGCGATCTGTAAGGAGTCGGCATGCGACGTATAGCTGTGATGGGCGCTGCTGGGCGCATGGGTAAGATTCTGGTCGAAGCCGTGCAGCAGCGCGCGCCGCTGACCGGTTTGACCGCTGCCGTGGTGCGTCCGGGCAGCACGTTGATCGGCGTCGATGCCGGTGAGCTGGCTTCGCTGGGTCGTATTGGCGTGCCGTTGTCCGCTCACATCGAAGCCGTGGCTGAAGAGTTCGACGTACTGATCGACTTTACCCTGCCCGAAGTGATGCTGAAAAACCTGGCGTTCTGCCGCAAGGCAGGCAAAGCCATGGTTATCGGTACCACCGGGCTGGACGCGGCGCAGAAGCAATTGCTGGCCGATGCCGGGAAAGATATCCCGATCGTGTTTGCTGCCAACTTCAGCGTCGGGGTCAACCTGTCGCTGAAATTGCTCGAGATGACCGCGCGGGTGCTGGGCGATGAGGCTGACATCGAGATCATCGAAGCTCATCACCGGCACAAGATCGACGCGCCTTCGGGTACCGCGCTGCGCATGGGCGAAGTGATTGCCGATGCGCTGGATCGTGATCTGCAGAAGGTCGCTGTCTATGGGCGTGAAGGTCACACCGGCGCTCGTGAGCGTGAAACCATTGGTTTTGCCACGGTTCGCGGCGGTGATGTGGTCGGCGATCACACCGTGCTGTTTGCCTGTGAGGGCGAGCGTCTGGAAATTACCCACAAGGCTTCCAGCCGCATGACCTTCGCCAAGGGCGCGGTGCGTGCTGCGCTGTGGCTCGACGGTCGTGAGCCGGGCCTGTATGACATGCAGGATGTGCTCGATCTGAAGTAATTCGATCGTGAAAAAAAACAAGGCGCGTAAAGCGCCTTTGTTTTGTCTGAAGTTTCAATTTTTGAAAGGAATGCAACGGATGCAACCATTGGATCTGGCTGATGTGGCCAAGTACGTCGAAGACAATATCGGCACGTTTCATCAGAAGCGTCTCGACAGCCTGTCGCGGTTGAAGCTCAAGAGTGTGCTCAAGCGCAAGAATCCCTACATGTTCAAAGCCAAGGACATGCAGACGGCGGAGCAGATCGTTCGCGGGATTGTTGATGCGCACGTGTCTTCTAACGAGGAAACCCTGTTCGGCGATTGGCTGGAAGGGCTGGCGATCTTTATCAATGGCAAGACGTACGGAGGCTGGAAGTCAGCGGTCGCTGGTGTCGATCTTGAGTTCGACAAGGACGGGCGCCGTCATCTGGTCGCGATCAAGTCCGGGCCGAACTGGGGCAACAGCTCGCAGATCACCCAAATGCGTACCAACTTCAAAACGGCGCAGCGTACTTTGCGTACCAGCCAGTCCGGCCTGAACATCGTTGCCGTCAACGGTTGCTGCTACGGGCGTGATAACAATCCGGACAAGGGCGACTACAGCAAACTCTGCGGGCAGCGTTTCTGGGAGTTCATCTCGGGCGACCCGGATCTGTTTGTCGAGCTGATCGGGCCGCTGGGCTTTAAGGCGCACGAGCGTAATGCCCAATTCCAGGACTCGTACACGCAACTGGTCAACCAGTTCACGGAAGAATTCACCAGTGAGTTTTGCAACGCTGAGGGTGCGATCCAGTGGGATCGTCTGGTACGCCTCAACTCTTCAAGCGATGAGTGAGGCGTGAGGCTTGAGGGGGTAGACGCTCCCTCGGCGGTGAATCAGGCCAGTTCCAGGTCGAATTGGAGCTTCTTCTTCTGCTGCTCGAACACTTGCAGCCAGTCGTTGTGCGACGTGGCCTGGTAGCGCGAAAAGCGAAAATCCTGCGGCGGCGCCTGATCGGTGCCGCTGAGCAGGTCGCGAATCAACTTGCCGACCGCATGGCCGAGGCTGACCGGTACGGCGTTGCCGACCTGTTTGTATTGCTCGATCAGCGGGCCGGCCAGTTGCCAATCGTCCGGGAACTCCTGGATGCGCTTGTATTCCTGAATCGACAGCGGGCGATCCTCTTCCGGGTGCGCGAGGTCGGTGGCCGGCATGGCCGGGTGAGTGACCAGCGTCGGCGAGGGTTTTTCCCAGTGCAGGCGGCGCAGGAAACCGGTTTTGCCGCCGCCGGAGAAATACGACTTGCCGAGGGCTTCTTGCTGCAATTCCGGAGTCAGGCTGCGCCAGTTCTGTCCGGCGGTGAGCATGCGGTAGTACTTGAGGCGTTTTTCCGGGAAGTTCAGGTGCGTGTGCTGATCCAGACCGACCAGTGCGCTGCGCAGCTTGTTCCACACCGGCAGACCGTGGGAGCCGTCTTCGGAGTGGGTTGGCGTCAGGAATGGCGCTTCTTTGCCATCGCGGGAGCAGACAATGATGACCCGCTCGCGAATTTGCGGCGTGCCGAAGTTTGCCGAGTTGTACAGGTTGAACGTGCAGGTGTAGCCGGCACGTCGCAGCACGCTGATGACGAAGTTGAGCGCGCCGCCCTTCATTTCGTCGAGGGACAGATCGGGGAATTCGCTGCCGCGCTGATTGTGCGGGCGATGATCCATCGGGCACGACAACAGCCCGCGCACGTTCTCGATCACGATGAAGCGTGGGCGAATTTCCAGTGCCAGATCGATGTACTTGAGAAAGGCGTTGCCGCGATCATCATTGAACGCCTTGCGTTTGCCGGCAGTGCTGAAGGCCTGGCAGGGCGGGCCGCCGACGATCAGGTCGACGTCTTCGGCGCGCACCTGTGCGGCTTCCAGCACTTGCTCGGCGGTGCAGTCATTGATGTCACCGAGCAGCGCGGTGTTGGGGCGATTCAGGGTGATGGTCTGGCGGCAATGCTTGTTCGATTCGCAGGCCAGGCGGATATCGAAACCGGCCTTTTCCAGGCCGAGATCGAGGCCCATGGCGCCGGAGAAAAAACTCAGAGCGATAGGTTTGCGCTCGCTCGACGACGTCTGCACGGCGTAAGCAGGGTGATCTTGTGCAATCATATGTGCGGTTCGGAGCCCGTAATTTTTTAAGCTGGCGTGGTCGATGATCCAGGTATTACCGATCTTTTCGGACTGGAGATCGCCGTTGCGGCAAAGGGTTCTGACCCGTTGCGTACTGACATTCAGCAGCGTGGCGGCGTCAGCGATGCTGATGTGGGTACTCATTCAGGGTTTCTTGCTCGAAACTTGAGATGGGTACCTATTCTAGAGAGGGGTGAAGGGGTGTCAACCGTGCCATCACCGTGGTCGCGCGTCGCCATGCCTTTATAAGGCGAGTTTGTGTGTGTTTCGCCCTTCCGAAATCGAGGTCTTTCCTGTAAGCTACAGCTTTAGTGTGTCCACTAAAAGCGCGCAGAATAATTCAGTGAAGAAGCGGGGTGACGTGTCCATACGTCACTCCGCTTTTTTACAACCTGCGATTGCCCCTTCATGCTTTATTTACGGGAGGTCTTCTTGACTAAGCCAGCCATACTCGCCCTTGCTGATGGCAGCATTTTTCGCGGCGAAGCCATTGGAGCCGACGGTCAGACCGTTGGTGAGGTGGTGTTCAACACCGCAATGACCGGCTATCAGGAAATCCTTACCGATCCTTCCTACGCCCAACAAATCGTTACCCTGACTTACCCGCACATCGGCAACACCGGCACCACGCCGGAAGACGCCGAGTCCGACCGCGTCTGGTCCGCTGGCCTGGTCATTCGTGACCTGCCGCTGGTAGCGAGCAACTGGCGTAACACGATGTCCCTGTCCGATTACCTGAAAGCCAACAACGTTGTGGCAATCGCCGGTATCGACACCCGCCGCCTGACCCGCATCCTGCGTAAAAAAGGCGCACAGAACGGCTGCATCATGGCCGGCGACAACATCTCCGAAGAAGCGGCAATCGCTGCTGCGCAAGGCTTCCCGGGCCTGAAGGGCATGGATCTGGCGAAAGTCGTCAGCACCAAGAAGCAATACGAATGGCGCTCGACTGTCTGGGATCTGAAAACCGACAGCCACGCGACCATCGAAGCCTCCGAGCTGCCTTACCACGTGGTTGCCTACGACTACGGCGTCAAGGTCAACATCCTGCGCATGCTGGTCGAACGCGGCTGCCGCGTCACCGTCGTACCTGCCCAGACCCCAGCGGCCGATGTGCTGGCGCTGAAGCCGGACGGCGTGTTCCTGTCCAACGGCCCGGGTGATCCGGAGCCATGCGACTACGCGATCAAGGCGATCAAGGAAGTCCTGGAAACCGAAATTCCGGTATTCGGCATCTGCCTCGGTCACCAACTGCTGGCTCTGGCCTCCGGCGCCAAGACCCTGAAAATGGGCCATGGCCACCACGGTGCCAACCACCCGGTACAGGATCTGGACACTGGCGTTGTAATGATCACCAGCCAGAACCACGGTTTTGCGGTGGACGAAGAAACCCTGCCAGCCAACGTGCGTGCGATCCACAAATCGCTGTTCGACGGCACCCTGCAAGGCATCGAGCGCACCGACAAGAGCGCGTTCAGCTTCCAGGGTCACCCTGAAGCGAGCCCGGGCCCGAACGACGTCGCGCCACTGTTCGACCGCTTCATCAACGAGATGGCCAAGCGACGCTAAGCGTTCGCCTTGAGACTGTAGAGAGAAGCCTCTCGAGGGCGGCCCCGGCACCGGCGGCCCCCTCGGGACTTCAGAAATCGATCAAGACGGCTTGCCGACTGACCTGCGGATTTGAGTGACAAACCCATGCCAAAACGTACAGACATTAAAAGCATCCTGATTCTCGGCGCTGGCCCGATCGTTATCGGCCAGGCCTGCGAATTCGACTACTCCGGCGCCCAGGCCTGTAAAGCCCTGCGCGAAGAGGGCTACCGCGTCATCCTGGTGAACTCCAACCCGGCCACCATCATGACCGACCCGGACATGGCCGACGCGACTTACATCGAGCCGATCAAGTGGCAGACCGTTGCCAAGATCATCGAGAAAGAGCGTCCGGACGCCGTGTTGCCAACCATGGGCGGCCAGACTGCTCTGAACTGCGCCCTGGACCTGGAACGCGAAGGCATTCTGGAGAAGTTCGGCGTAGAAATGATCGGCGCCAACGCCGACACCATCGACAAGGCTGAAGACCGTTCGCGTTTCGACAAGGCGATGAAATCCATCGGCCTGGCGTGCCCGCGCTCCGGTATCGCCCACAGCATGGAAGAAGCCAACGCGGTTCTCGAAACCCTCGGCTTCCCGTGCATCATCCGTCCGTCCTTCACCATGGGCGGCACCGGTGGTGGCATCGCGTACAACCGTGAAGAGTTCGAAGAAATCTGCGCCCGCGGTCTCGACCTGTCGCCGACCAAAGAGCTGCTGATCGACGAATCGCTGATCGGCTGGAAAGAATATGAAATGGAAGTTGTCCGCGACAAAAAGGACAACTGCATCATCGTCTGCTCGATCGAAAACTTTGACCCGATGGGCGTGCACACCGGTGACTCGATCACCGTGGCTCCAGCACAAACCCTGACCGACAAGGAATACCAGATCCTGCGTAACGCCTCCCTGGCGGTACTGCGCGAGATCGGCGTCGAGACCGGCGGTTCCAACGTGCAATTCGGTATCTGCCCGGACACTGGCCGTATGGTCGTGATCGAAATGAACCCGCGCGTATCGCGTTCCTCGGCGCTGGCTTCGAAAGCCACCGGTTTCCCGATCGCCAAAGTCGCGGCCAAACTGGCTGTGGGCTACACCCTCGACGAACTGTCGAACGACATCACCGGCGGCAAAACCCCGGCGTCCTTCGAGCCGTCGATCGACTACGTCGTCACCAAGCTGCCGCGCTTCGCCTTCGAAAAATTCGCCAAGGCTGACGCGCGTCTGACCACGCAAATGAAGTCGGTTGGCGAAGTCATGGCCATCGGCCGTACCTTCCAGGAATCCCTGCAGAAAGCTCTGCGCGGTCTGGAAGTAGGCGTTTGCGGTCTGGACGAGAAGCTCGACCTGAGCAACCCGGAAAGCATGAGCGTGCTCAAGCGTGAACTGACCGTGCCGGGCGCCGAGCGCATCTGGTACGTGGCAGACGCTTTCCGCGCCGGCATGACCGTCGAAGAAATCTTCGCGATGAACATGATCGACCCTTGGTTCCTGGTACAGATCGAAGATCTGATCAAGGACGAAGAAAAGGTCAAGACTCTCGGTCTGTCCGCGATCGACCGCGACGTGATGTACAAGCTCAAGCGCAAAGGCTTCTCCGATCAGCGTCTGGCCAAGCTGCTGGGTGTGACCGAGAAGAACCTGCGGACTCACCGTCACAAGCTGGAAGTGTTCCCGGTCTACAAGCGCGTTGACACCTGCGCCGCCGAGTTCGCCACCGACACCGCTTATCTCTATTCGACTTACGAAGAAGAGTGCGAAGCCGCGCCGTCGGGTCGCGACAAGATCATGATTCTGGGCGGTGGCCCGAACCGAATCGGCCAAGGTATCGAGTTCGACTACTGCTGCGTTCACGCTGCCCTCGCACTGCGCGAAGACGGCTACGAAACCATCATGGTCAACTGCAACCCGGAAACTGTTTCCACTGACTACGACACCTCCGACCGTCTGTACTTCGAATCGGTAACCCTCGAAGACGTGCTGGAAATCTGCCGCGTCGAGAAGCCGAAAGGCGTGATCGTCCAGTACGGCGGCCAGACTCCGCTGAAACTGGCTCGCGCTCTGGAAGCCGCCGGCGTGCCAATTATCGGCACCAGCCCGGACGCGATCGACCGTGCCGAAGACCGTGAGCGTTTCCAGCAAATGGTTGAGCGCCTGAACCTGCGTCAGCCGCCAAACGCCACTGTGCGCAGCGAAGACGAAGCAATTCGTGCCGCCAGCAAGATCGGTTATCCGTTGGTCGTACGCCCATCCTATGTACTGGGTGGCCGCGCGATGGAAATCGTTTACGAAGAAGAAGAGCTCAAGCGCTACCTGCGTGATGCGGTGAAAGTGTCCAACGACAGCCCGGTGCTGCTCGACCACTTCCTCAACTGCGCCATCGAAATGGACGTGGACGCGGTCTGCGACGGCAAAGACGTTGTCATCGGCGCAATCATGCAGCACATCGAACAGGCTGGCGTTCACTCCGGTGACTCCGCGTGCTCGCTGCCGCCGTACTCGTTGCCTGCGCACATCCAGGACGAGATGCGCGAACAGGTCAAGAAAATGGCCCTGGAGCTGGGCGTTGTCGGCCTGATGAACGTACAGTTGGCGCTGCAAGGCGAAGACATCTACGTCATCGAAGTCAACCCGCGTGCTTCCCGTACCGTACCGTTCGTATCGAAGTGCATCGGTGTCTCCCTGGCGATGATCGCTGCCCGCGTGATGGCTGGTAAGACCCTGAAAGAAATCGGCTTCACCAAAGAAATCATCCCGAACTTCTACAGCGTGAAAGAGGCGGTCTTCCCGTTCGCCAAATTCCCTGGCGTTGACCCGATCCTCGGCCCAGAAATGAAGTCGACCGGTGAAGTGATGGGCGTTGGTGACACCTTCGGTGAAGCATTCGCCAAAGCCCAGATGGGCGCGAGCGAAGTGCTGCCGACCGGCGGTACTGCGTTCATCAGCGTACGTGACGACGACAAGCCATTGGTTGCAGGCGTGGCCCGTGATCTGATCAACTTGGGCTTCGAAGTGGTTGCCACTGCCGGTACTGCCAAGCTGATCGAAGCCGCAGGTCTGAAAGTGCGCCGTGTGAACAAGGTGACCGAGGGTCGTCCGCACGTGGTCGACATGATCAAGAATGACGAAGTCACGCTGATCATCAACACTACCGAAGGTCGTCAGTCGATCGCTGATTCGTACTCCATTCGTCGTAATGCCTTGCAGCACAAGATCTACTGCACCACTACCATTGCTGCTGGCGAAGCTATCTGTGAAGCGCTGAAGTTCGGTCCGGAAAAGACCGTGCGCCGCTTGCAAGATCTACACGCAGGATTGAAGGCATGAGCATAACCAAATACCCAATGACTGTTCAGGGCGCCAAAGCCCTGGAAGAAGAACACACTCACCTGACCAAGGTCGTCCGTCCGAAGCTCAGCCAGGACATCGGCACGGCTCGCGAGCTGGGTGACTTGAAGGAAAACGCTGAATACCATGCCGCGCGCGAACAGCAAGGCATGGTCGAGGCGCGGATTCGTGACATCGAAGGCCGGATTCAGAATCAGGTCATCATTGATGTCACGTCGATCCCGCACACTGGCAAAGTGATTTTCGGCACGACCGTGGAAATTGCCAACGTCGAGACGGATGAGCGCGTTACTTACCACATCGTGGGTGAGGACGAGGCTGACTTCAAACTCGGCAAGATTTCCGTCGGTTCGCCACTGGCCCGAGCCTTGATTGCTAAGGAAGAGGGTGATGTGGTGGCGGTTAAAACGCCTGGTGGCGTGATCGAGTACGAGATTGTCGAAGTCCGTCACATCTGAAAAAGGGCGCCCGCTGCACGCGGGCGCCATGCTTTGGCAGCTGACTCAGATGTTATGGGTCGGCGGTCTATGGCTTATTCATCTCGGTTTGCAGCCGGCACTGGGCAAAATTGGCCTGGCGCCGCTGCTGATCGATGAAGTAGCCGCTGCATTTGAAGTGCTGGTGGTGGGATTCGCTGCCGCTTGCGTGATATTTCAGGCTTTGGTGCTGGTTCAGGCCGAAGGCCTTGCCAGTCTATGGCGGGATTTTCGCGGGCAGGTGCTGCTGATGGCGTTGTACGCGTGCGCGATGTTTGTCGCGGTGCGTGTCGGCTGGCCAGAGGCGCAGCGCTGGCAGGAATTCAGTTTTCTGATTCTGGGCTTTTCCGGTTTGATACTGGTAATGCAACCGGTGCCGGGGTGGAGTGTCAGGGTGCGCGAAGCACACCCTTGACCCCTGTCATCACTTGAAGCGATGAACGTTCGACAGCTGCTTGTTGGCGCTGAAGTTCTTGCGATACACCAGTGCCATCTTGCCGATGACCTGTACCAGATCCGCTTTGCCGACCTTGCACAGCTCTGCGATTTGCGCCAGGCGCGCTTCGCGATCAAGGATGGTGAGCTTGATCTTGATCAGCTCGTGATCCGCCAATGCACGTTCAAATTCGGCTAACACACCTTCGGTCAAACCATTGTCGGCTACCGTCAAAACGGGTTTCAGATGGTGGCCAATGGATTTGTACTGTTTCTTCTGCTCTTGAGTGAGCGGCATAATCTGACCCTTTCGTCTGGATTCTGTAAAATGGCGGCCATTTTACCCGAGGGCTCGTGGATCCGCCCAATTAATCACGACCCTAATTATCGAGGTGCCCAATGGCGCGTTCCAAGACAAGCCTTGGTTGGCTGAAAAGACATGTTAATGACCCGTATGTGAAGCAGGCCCAGAAGGATGGCTACCGCTCGCGTGCGAGTTACAAGCTTCTGGAAGTCCAGGAGAAGTACAAGCTGATCCGTCCCGGCATGAGCGTTGTCGACCTGGGCGCAGCGCCCGGCGGCTGGTCGCAGGTCACCAGCCGGTTGATCGGCGGTCAGGGGCGTCTGATCGCCTCGGACATTCTGGAAATGGACAGCATTCCGGACGTGACTTTCATTCAAGGTGACTTCACCGAGGATGCAGTGCTCGCACAGATCCTTGAGGCGGTAGGTAATTCGCAGGTGGACCTTGTGATTTCCGATATGGCCCCCAATATGAGTGGTACGCCCGAAGTGGACATGCCCAAAGCCATGTTTCTTTGTGAACTGGCGCTAGACTTGGCGGAGCGAATCCTCAAGCCGGGCGGTAATTTTGTAATCAAGATTTTTCAGGGTGAGGGGTTCGATACCTACCTGAAGGATGCTCGCAAGAAGTTCGACAAGATCCAGATGATCAAGCCGGACTCTTCTCGAGGCACCTCCCGCGAGCAATACATGCTGGCTTGGGGCTACCGCGGACGTAGTGAGTAAAACGGAGTTTTTTTGGCGGGGTGATAGGTTTTTCGTATTTCGCCCCGAGCGCATTAGCGAATATTGTGTAGAAAGTGTTTCACAAAGGGTTACAGACGGCGCCTGCCAGAGCCGTAGGTAATGTAGTAAGTTAGGCCGGTGAATATCATGCGAAGCGCGCGCCAGTAGCGGAGCTTGCTTCAGAGGGTAGTTAATTGAACGATATGGCAAAGAATCTGATCCTTTGGTTGATCATCGCGGCTGTCCTGGTGACAGTGATGAACAACTTCTCCAGCCCTAACGAGCCGCAGACCCTCAACTATTCCGACTTCATCCAGCAGGTCAAGGATGGCAAGGTCGAACGCGTAGCGGTTGATGGCTATGTGATTACCGGCAAACGCAACGATGGCGACAGCTTCAAGACCATTCGTCCGGCGATTCAGGACAATGGCCTGATCGGCGATCTGGTCGACAACCACGTTGTGGTTGAAGGCAAGCAGCCTGAACAGCAAAGCATCTGGACCCAGCTTCTGGTGGCCAGCTTCCCGATCCTGGTGATCATCGCGGTGTTCATGTTCTTCATGCGCCAGATGCAGGGCGGTGCCGGCGGCAAGGGCGGGCCGATGAGCTTCGGCAAGAGCAAGGCGCGCCTGCTCTCCGAAGATCAGGTAAAAACCACGTTGGCTGACGTTGCCGGTTGCGACGAAGCCAAGGAAGAAGTGGGCGAGCTGGTTGAATTCCTCCGTGATCCGGGCAAGTTCCAGCGCCTGGGCGGTCGTATTCCTCGCGGTGTGCTGATGGTCGGTCCTCCGGGTACCGGTAAAACCTTGCTGGCCAAGGCGATTGCCGGCGAAGCCAAAGTGCCGTTCTTCACCATTTCCGGTTCTGACTTCGTCGAGATGTTCGTCGGTGTCGGTGCCAGCCGTGTGCGTGACATGTTCGAGCAGGCGAAGAAACACGCGCCTTGCATCATCTTTATCGACGAAATCGACGCCGTCGGCCGCCATCGTGGCGCCGGCATGGGTGGCGGTCACGATGAGCGTGAGCAGACTCTCAACCAGTTGCTGGTTGAGATGGACGGCTTCGAAATGAACGACGGCATTATTGTTATCGCTGCAACCAACCGTCCTGACGTACTCGACCCTGCGCTGCTGCGTCCGGGCCGTTTCGACCGTCAGGTTGTGGTCGGTCTGCCGGATATCCGTGGTCGCGAGCAAATCCTCAAAGTACACATGCGCAAAGTGCCAATGGGTGACGACGTCGCTCCGGCCGTGATCGCACGTGGTACTCCGGGCTTCTCCGGTGCTGACCTGGCTAACCTGGTCAACGAAGCGTCGCTGTTCGCTGCACGTAGCGGCAAGCGCATCGTCGAGATGAAAGAATTCGAACTGGCCAAAGACAAGATCATGATGGGCGCCGAGCGCAAATCGATGGTCATGTCCGAGAAAGAAAAGCAGAACACTGCTTATCACGAAGCTGGCCACGCCATTGTGGGTCGCGTCGTGCCTGAGCATGATCCGGTCTACAAGGTGTCGATCATCCCGCGCGGTCGTGCGCTGGGTGTGACCATGTTCCTGCCGGAAGAAGATCGCTACAGCCTGTCCAAGCGCGCACTGATCAGTCAGATCTGCTCGCTGTACGGCGGCCGTATTGCTGAAGAAATGACCCTGGGCTTCGACGGTGTTACCACCGGTGCTTCCAACGACATCATGCGTGCCAGCCAGATTGCACGGAACATGGTGACGAAATGGGGCCTGTCGGAAAAACTCGGTCCGCTGATGTACGCCGAAGAAGAGGGCGAAGTGTTCCTCGGTCGCGGCGGTGGTGGTCAGGCTGCCAGCTTCTCCGGTGAGACTGCCAAGCTGATTGACTCCGAAGTGCGCAGCATCATTGATCAATGCTACGGCACGGCCAAGCAGATCCTCACGGACAACCGTGACAAGCTCGACGCCATGGCTGACGCTTTGATGAAGTACGAAACGATCGATGCTGAACAGATCGACGACATCATGGCCGGTCGCACACCTCGCGAACCTCGCGACTGGTCGGGTGGCACGGGTACACCGCCGCCTCCGGTTGTTCAGGATGAGCGTCCGGAAACACCGATTGGCGGTCCGGCTGCTGACGTTTAAGGTTTGAAATGACTTTTGCACAGTCCCTGACCCGGTTGCCTTGCGGCAACCGGGTTCTTGATTTGGCCCATACGCATGTCATGGGCATTCTCAATGTCACTCCCGATTCCTTTTCCGATGGCGGCCGATACAGCCAGCTCGACGCGGCCCTGCGCCACGCCGAAGCTATGGTCGCCGCTGGTGCGACGTTGATCGATGTTGGTGGCGAGTCGACTCGCCCCGGCGCGCGTGCGGTTTCCCCTCTCGAAGAGCTTGAACGCGTCGCGCCAATCGTCGAGCTGATCAATCGCGAACTTGATGTAGTTATTTCGGTTGATACCTCGACGCCTGCCGTGATGCGCGAAACGGCGCGGCTCGGTGCTGGTCTGATTAACGATGTCCGTTCATTGCAGCGTGATGGTGCACTGGATGCAGCAGCGGCAACTGGTTTGCCGGTGTGCCTGATGCATATGCTGGGTGAGCCTGGCGATATGCAGGACAATCCGCATTATCAGGATGTCACTCGGGAAGTCGGTGAGTTTCTCGCTGAGCGCATGACGCAATGTGCGGCTGCCGGTATTCCTGCCGAGCGAATCATCCTCGACCCGGGGTTTGGCTTCGCCAAAACCCTGCAGCACAATCTAAGCTTGTTCAAGCACATGGAAGCCCTGCATGCGTTGGGCCGGCCGCTGCTGGTGGGCGTTTCTCGTAAAAGCATGATTGGTCATGCCTTGAATCGTCCTGTAGGTGAACGACTTTTTGGTGGCCTGGCGCTGGCAGCGCTGGCTTCTGTCAAAGGTGCGCGTATATTGCGCGTCCATGATGTGGCGGAGACGGTAGACGTGGTTCGGATGATCGCGGCCGTGGAATCAGCTGAATAAGAATGATGGAGCGCATATGAGCAAAAAATACTTTGGTACCGACGGCATTCGTGGTCGTGTCGGTGTTTATCCGATCACTCCTGAGTTCATGCTCAAGCTCGGTTGGGCTGCCGGCATGGCGTTCCGCAAGATGGGTGCCTGCAAGGTGCTGGTCGGCAAGGACACGCGGATTTCCGGTTATATGTTCGAATCGGCGCTTGAGGCTGGTCTGACTTCGGCGGGTGCCGATGTGATGCTGCTGGGCCCGATGCCGACGCCCGCGATCGCTTACCTGTCGCGTACGTTCCAGGCTGAAGCCGGCATTGTGATCAGTGCCTCGCACAATCCGCACGACGATAACGGTATCAAGTTTTTCTCCGGCAAAGGCACCAAGCTGCCAGATGAGCTGGAGCTGATGATTGAAGAGTTGCTCGACACACCGATGACGGTGGTTGAGTCGAGCAAGATCGGCAAGGTGTCGCGTATCAACGACGCATCCGGTCGTTACATCGAATTCTGCAAAAGCAGTGTGCCGACCGGTAGCAGCTTCTCCGGGCTGAAAATTGTTATCGACTGCGCCCACGGTGCGACCTACAAGGTAGCGCCTAGCGTGTTCCGTGAGCTGGGTGCGGAAGTGGTGGTGCTGTCGGCGCAACCTAATGGCCTGAACATCAACGACAACTGCGGCTCGACCCATATGGGCCAGTTGCAGGCGGCGGTGCTGGCTGAGCATGCTGATCTGGGTATTGCCTTCGATGGCGATGGTGATCGCGTGTTGATGGTCGATCACACCGGTGCCATCGTTGATGGTGACGAGCTGTTGTTCATCATCGCCCGTGACCTGCATGAGCGCGGCAAGCTGCAGGGCGGCGTAGTCGGTACACTGATGAGCAACCTGGGTCTTGAGTTGGCGCTGGCGGAGCTTTCAATTCCGTTTATCCGTGCCAATGTCGGTGACCGCTATGTGATTGCTGAATTGCTCGAACGCAACTGGCTGGTTGGTGGTGAAAATTCGGGGCACATCGTTTGCTTCAATCACACCACGACCGGTGATGCGATCATCGCGGCGTTGCAAGTGCTGATGGCGCTCAAGACCCGTAACGAAGGTCTGGCGCAAAGCCGTCAGGCGCTGCGCAAGTGCCCTCAAGTGCTGATCAACGTGCGTTTTGGCGGCGGCGACAATCCGCTGGAACATCCTGCTGTCAAGGAAGCCAGTGCGCGTGTAACCCAGGCAATGGCGGGTCGTGGTCGTGTGCTTTTGCGCAAGTCCGGGACAGAGCCTCTGGTGCGCGTCATGGTCGAAGGTGAGGACGAAACGCAGGTTCGCAGCTATGCCGAAGAACTGGCAAAACTGGTAACTGAAGTTTCTGCCTGATTCGGCTTGCAAGGCATGATTGTGTTGGGTAACATCTGCGCCCACTTTGACCGACGAGGTACAGCATGCGTCGCCCTATGGTAGCTGGTAACTGGAAGATGCACGGTACCCGCGCCAGCGTCGCTGAGCTGATCAACGGCCTTCGTCATCTGGCCTTGCCGAGCGGTGTTGATGTCGCGGTATTCCCGCCTTGCTTGTATATCAACCAAGTGGTTGATGGCTTGAAAGGTAAATCGATTTCGGTCGGTGCGCAGAATTCTGCGGTGGAATCCATGCAAGGTGCATTGACCGGTGAAATTGCACCGAGTCAGTTGGTGGATGCAGGTTGTTCCCTTGTGCTTGTCGGGCACTCCGAACGCCGCCAGATCATGGGTGAGCGAGACGGGATGCTGAATCGCAAGTTCGCAGCGGCACAGGCATGTGGCTTGATTCCGGTGTTGTGTGTAGGGGAAACCCTCGAGCAGCGCGAAGCCGGGAAAACTCTTGAGGTTGTCGGGCGTCAGCTGGGCAGCATCATCGAGGAGCTGGGTGTTGGTGCTTTTGCAAAAGCAGTCATTGCTTACGAGCCTGTCTGGGCCATTGGCACCGGACTGACTGCAACGCCGCAACAGGCGCAGGATGTGCATAAAGCCATTCGCGAGCAGTTGGCGGCAGAGAATTCTGAAGTCGCACGAGGTGTGCGGCTTCTATACGGCGGCAGCGTGAAGGCGGCCAATGCGGTCGAACTGTTCGGCATGCCGGATATCGATGGGGGGCTCATTGGTGGAGCTTCCCTGAATGCAGATGAGTTCGGTGCGATCTGTCGCGCCGCGGGAAACTGAAAAAATGCTGGAAACAGTCGTAGTCGTTTTTCATCTGCTGGGTGCATTGGGCGTAGTTGCTCTGGTTTTGCTGCAGCAGGGTAAGGGTGCGGACGCTGGCGCGTCTTTCGGAGCAGGTGCTTCAAATACTGTGTTCGGAAGCCAAGGTTCCTCTACCTTTCTTAGTAAGTTTACTGCTATACTTGCCGCCGGTTTCTTCATAACCAGCTTGGGGTTAGGTTACTTTGCTAAAGAGAAGGCTCATCAGCTGACTCAGGCAGGTCTCCCAAACCCGGCAGTGTTGGAAGTACCTAAGCAACAACAACCGGCTTCTGATGATGTCCCGGTGCTTCAAGAGCAAAAGTCGGCTACTCCAGCGACTGACGTACCTCCAGCTCAAGAGCAGAAGTAAGAAGGGTTTCAAACGTAGTTTTGCCGAGGTGGTGGAATTGGTAGACACGCAACCTTGAGGTGGTTGTGCCCATAGGGTGTAGGGGTTCGAGTCCCCTTCTCGGTACCAATTAGTCAGGAGAGCCCGCTGTTGCGGGCTTTCTTGCAGGTGGAAGGTTACATTGACCCTATAAGGGATCGGTCGTATACTTCCGCCCCAGCTTTGTCGCGGGGTGGAGCAGTCTGGTAGCTCGTCGGGCTCATAACCCGAAGGTCGTCGGTTCAAATCCGGCCCCCGCAACCAGTTTAAGGAGCCCCTTTTCAGGGGCTTTTTGTTAGCTGGACACTTTCAACGCCGCTGTTCGACGGCGTTTCAAGGATGGGCGTTTCGCCCATTTTTTTATTTTGCAAAGCATGCACATATCATGCACTAGGGGGTTCAGGTGTCGAGCAAGCTAGAAGAGTTGCAGGCCTTGCTGGCCCCGGTGGTCGTGGCCCTGGGCTATGAATGCTGGGGTATCGAGTTTTCGGCTCAGGGTCGTCACTCGATGTTGCGCGTTTATATCGATAAAGAGGGTGGCGTGCTGGTGGACGATTGCGCCATTGTCAGCCGTCAGATCAGTGGTGTGCTGGATGTTGAAGATCCAATCACCGTTGAATACACCCTTGAAGTTTCCTCGCCTGGCATGGAGCGCCCACTGTTCACTATTGAGCAGTTCGCCCAGTTTGTCGGTGAACAAGTGAAGATCAAGCTGCGCTCGCCTTTTGAAGGTCGACGCAACTTTCAGGGCCTTCTGCGCGGTGTAGAAGAACAGGATGTCGTGGTGCAGGTAGACGACCATGAATTCCTGTTGCCGATCGATATGATCGACAAGGCCAACATTATTCCCAGTTTTGACTGAGACGCGGATCCCGCGGATCCAATGGCTTGCGAAAGGCGAGGCGTACGATGAGCAAAGAAGTACTGCTGGTTGTTGAGTCGGTATCCAATGAAAAGGGCGTACCGGCAAGCGTAATTTTTGAAGCGCTGGAGCTGGCTTTGGCCACTGCTACCAAAAAGCGTTTTGAAGACGAAGTTGACCTGCGTGTGGAAATTAACCGCCACACCGGGGCATACGAAACTTTCCGTCGCTGGACGGTCGTCGAAGAGAATGATCTCGACGATCCGGCCATCGAAACCTGGCCGAGCAAGGTTGCTGAAACGCATCCGGGTGCCAACGTTGGCGACGTCGTCGAAGAAAAGATCGAATCCATCGAGTTCGGCCGCATTGCTGCACAGACTGCCAAGCAAGTCATCGTGCAGAAAGTGCGTGAAGCCGAGCGCGCTCAAGTGGTCGACGCTTATCGCGAGCGCCTGGGAGAAATCATCTCCGGCACCGTGAAGAAAGTCACCCGCGACAACGTGATCGTCGATCTGGGTAACAACGCTGAAGCGTTGCTGGCCCGTGATGACATCATTTCTCGCGAAACCTTCCGTGTCGGCGTGCGTCTGCGTGCGCTGCTCAAGGAAATCCGCACCGAGAACCGCGGCCCGCAGCTGATCCTGTCGCGTACCGCGCCGGAAATGCTGATCGAGTTGTTCCGCATCGAAGTGCCGGAAATTGCTGAAGGCCTGATCGAAGTGATGGCAGCGTCCCGTGATCCGGGTTCGCGCGCCAAGATCGCCGTCCGCTCCAAGGACAAACGCATTGACCCACAAGGTGCTTGCATCGGTATGCGCGGTTCGCGCGTCCAGGCAGTGTCGGGTGAGTTGGGCGGTGAGCGTGTTGATATCGTTCTTTGGGACGACAACCCGGCTCAGTTCGTGATCAACGCCATGTCCCCGGCTGAGGTTGCGGCAATTATCGTTGACGAAGATGCCCACGCAATGGACATCGCCGTTGGCGCAGACAATCTGGCTCAGGCCATCGGTCGCGGTGGTCAGAACGTGCGTCTGGCTAGCCAGTTGACTGGCTGGACCCTGAACGTGATGACCGAATCGGACATCCAGGCTAAGCAGCAAGCAGAAACCGGCGACATCCTGCGCAACTTTATCGACGAGCTGGAAGTCGACGAAGACCTGGCACAGGTGCTGGTAGATGAAGGCTTCACCAGCCTGGAAGAGATTGCCTACGTACCGGTGGAAGAAATGCTCAACATCGACGGCTTTGACGAAGATACCGTCAACGAGCTTCGCGCTCGTGCCAAGGATCGTTTGTTGACCAAAGCCATCGCTACTGAGGAAAAGCTGGCAGACGCCCATCCGGCCGAAGACCTGCTCTCGCTTGAGGGTATGGACAAGGATTTGGCGATGGAACTGGCGGTGCGCGGCGTAATTACCCGCGAAGACCTGGCCGAGCAGTCTATTGACGACCTGCTCGACATCGACGGCATTGACGATGATCGTGCCGGCAAGTTGATCATGGCCGCCCGAGCCCACTGGTTCGAGTAATTAGGCGCGGCCTGAGGAGAGAAGTGCATGACGCAAGTCACGGTGAAACAACTGGCCGATGAGGTCAAAACACCGGTAGAGCGCCTGTTGCAGCAGATGCGTGAGGCAGGTCTGCCGCACACCGCCGCCGAAGAAAATGTGACTGACAGTGAGAAGCAGTCCCTGCTGACTCACTTGAAAAGCAGCCACAAGGCGAAAGTGGAAGAACCACGCAAGATCACGCTGCAGCGTAAAACCACCAGCACCCTGCGTGTTGCTGGCAGCAAAAGCATCAGCGTTGAAGTCCGCAAAAAGAAAGTTTTCGTACAGCGCAGCCCGGAAGAAATCGAAGCCGAGCGCAAGCGTGAACTGGATGAGCGTCGCGCAGTAGAAAATGCTGCCCGTCAGAAGGCTGAAGAAGAAGCCAAGCAACGCGCCGAAGTAGAAGCGCGTAACCAGCCTGCTGCTGCGCAGAACGCTAATAGCGCCCCTGCTGCTGCGCCGGTTGCCGCTGCCGAACCTGTACGCGAAAGCGCACCGGTCGCTGCCGCTGCTCCAGCGCCGTCTGCCGAAGTTCGCAACAAGCAGAACGAACAGCGCCGTCCGGACAAGCCACGTGCTGACGATAACAATCGTCGCAGCGGTGGCGGTGATGGCGAGCGCAAAAACGCTCCGCATCGCGCCTCGGTTAAAGAAAAAGCGCCGGCTCCACGTGTGGCGCCACGCACTACCGACGAAGAAAGCGATGGCTTCCGTCGTGGTGGTCGCGGCAAGGCCAAGCTGAAGAAGCGCAACGCTCACGGTTTCCAGAGCCCAACCGGCCCTGTCGTGCGTGATGTGCAGATCGGCGAGACCATCACTGTTGGCGATCTCGCCAATCAGATGTCGGTCAAGGCTGCTGAAATCATCAAGTTCATGTTCAAACTGGGTACTCCAGCGACCATCAACCAGGTGCTTGATCAGGAAACTGCTCAACTGGTAGCCGAAGAACTGGGCCACAAAGTGACCCTGGTCAGCGACACCGCCCTGGAAGATTCCCTGGCCGAGTCCCTGAAGTTTGAAGGTGAGTCGTTCTCCCGTGCACCAGTCGTGACCGTAATGGGCCACGTTGACCACGGTAAAACGTCCCTGCTCGACTACATCCGTCGTGCCAAGGTAGCTGCTGGCGAAGCCGGTGGTATCACCCAGCACATCGGTGCATACCACGTTGAAACCGAACGCGGCATGGTCACCTTCCTCGACACCCCGGGTCACGCTGCGTTTACCGCGATGCGTGCTCGTGGTGCCAAGGCGACTGACATCGTGATCCTGGTGGTTGCAGCGGACGACGGCGTGATGCCGCAGACCATTGAAGCTGTTCAGCACGCGGTAGCGGCTGGCGTTCCACTGGTTGTAGCGGTGAACAAAATCGACAAGCCGGGCGCCGATCTCGATCGCATCCGTAGCGAACTGTCGGTTCACGGCGTGACCTCCGAGGAGTGGGGCGGTGATACGCCGTTCGTTCCGGTTTCGGCGAAAGTCGGTACTGGCGTGGACGAGCTTCTGGAAGCCGTTCTGCTGCAAGCTGAAGTACTCGAACTGAAAGCAACTCCATCGGCTCCTGGCCGTGGCGTTGTGGTTGAATCGCGTCTCGACAAAGGTCGTGGCCCGGTTGCAACCGTTCTGGTTCAAGACGGTACCCTGCGTCAAGGCGACATGGTGCTGGTCGGTTCGAACTATGGCCGCGTGCGCGCCATGCTCGACGAGAACGGCAAGCCAATCAAAGAAGCCGGTCCTTCCATCCCTGTCGAGATCCTCGGCCTGGACGGTACCCCGGACGCTGGCGACGAGATGAGTGTTGTTGCTGACGAGAAGAAAGCCCGTGAAGTGGCTCTGTTCCGTCAAGGCAAGTTCCGCGAGGTCAAACTGGCTCGCGCTCACGCCGGCAAGCTGGAAAACATCTTCGAAAACATGGGTCAGGCAGAGAAGAAGACGCTCAACATCGTCCTCAAATCCGACGTCCGTGGTTCGCTGGAAGCGTTGAACGGTGCCTTGAATGGCCTGGGCAACGACGAAGTACAAGTGCGCGTAGTAGGCGGCGGCGTGGGTGGTATCACCGAATCCGACGCTAACCTGGCACTGGCTTCGAACGCTGTACTGTTCGGCTTCAACGTGCGTGCCGATGCTGGCGCACGGAAGATCGTCGAGCAGGAAGGTCTGGATATGCGTTACTACAACGTGATCTACGACATCATCGAAGACGTCAAGAAAGCCCTGACCGGTATGCTCGGCAGCGATGTTCGCGAGAACATCCTGGGTATCGCCGAAGTGCGTGACGTGTTCCGTTCGCCGAAGTTTGGCGCGATCGCTGGTTGCATGGTGATCGAAGGTGTTGTGCACCGTAACCGTCCAATCCGCGTACTGCGTGAAGACATCGTTATCTTCGAAGGCGAGCTGGAATCTCTGCGCCGCTTCAAGGATGACGCTTCCGAAGTACGTGCCGGCATGGAATGCGGTATCGGCGTTAAGAGCTACAACGACGTTAAAGTCGGCGACAAGATCGAAGTCTTCGAGAAGGTTCAGGTTGCTCGCAGCCTCTAACTCGCGCACTTCAGGAGCCGTGATGGCCGGCCGCACTCAAGGGTGTGGCGCATCACAAGGACTCTAAACGCAACGCCCGGTCTGGCATTTGTCAGGCCGGGCGTTTGCCGCTTTCAGACCTTGCGGGTTTCACCGCAGGGCAGTAACAGGTAACAAAATCATGGCAAAAGAATACAGCCGTACCCAACGTATCGGCGATCAGATGCAGCGCGAGCTGGCCCAGCTGATCCGTCGTGAAGTCAAAGATCCACGTGTGGGTCTGGTCACCATTACCGCTGTTGAAGTCAGCCGTGACGTCGGTCACGCGAAGATTTTCATCACCGTAATGGGGCAGGACAACGCTGAAGACATCGCGCAAAGCATCAAGGTGCTGAATGCCGCCGCAGGTTTCCTGCGCATGCAACTGGCCCGTGAAATGAAGCTGCGCAGCGTGCCGCAACTGCACTTCCACTACGACGAATCCGTCGTGCGTGGCGCGCATTTGTCAGCGCTGATCGAGCGTGCCGTTGCTGAAGACAATCAGCACCCGGTCGCTGCTGAACCTGAAGACACCAAGGAGTAATTCGGTGGCTCAGGTCAAACGTATCCGTCGTAACGTCAGCGGCATTATCCTGCTCGACAAGCCGTTGGGGTTCACCTCCAACGCCGCGTTGCAGAAGGTTCGCTGGTTGCTCAACGCCGAGAAGGCCGGTCACACCGGCAGCCTCGATCCGCTGGCCACCGGCGTCTTGCCGTTGTGCTTTGGCGAGGCGACCAAGTTCTCGCAGTACCTGCTCGATTCCGACAAGGCCTATGAAACCCTGGCGCAGCTGGGCAAGACCACCACCACGGCCGATGCCGAGGGTGAGGTTTTGCAGGAGCGTCCGGTGACCGTTGGTCGCACCGATGTCGAAGCGGCATTGCCGAAATTTCGTGGGCAAATCAGTCAGATACCGCCGATGTACTCGGCACTCAAGCGTGATGGCCAGCCGCTGTACAAGCTGGCGCGTGCAGGCGAAGTAGTGGAGCGTGAACCGCGTTCTGTTACTATTGCGCGCTTGGAATTACTGGCCTTCGAAGGCGATACTGCGCGTCTTGCGGTGGATTGCAGCAAGGGCACCTATATCCGCACCCTGGTGGAGGATATCGGTGAGCAACTCGGTTGTGGTGCGTACGTTGCTGAATTGCGCCGTACCCAGGCCGGGCCTTTCACCCTGGCGCAGACCGTGACCCTCGAAGAGCTGGAAGCGGTACATGCCGAAGGCGGCAACGAAGCGGTTGATCGCTTCCTGATGCCATCGGACAGCGGCTTGCAGGATTGGCCGCTGCTGCACTTCTCGGAAGCGAGCGCGTTCTACTGGCTCAACGGCCAGCCGGTACGTGCCCCGGATGCTCCGAAGTTCGGCATGGTGCGGGTACAGGATCACAATGGTCGCTTCATCGGTATCGGTGAAGTGAGCGAAGACGGGCGCATTGCGCCACGTCGACTGATTCGGTCGGAATGACCGAAACCGGTCTGTGTCAAAGCAGGCTGGCGAGGGTGGCTGTTAACAGGCACGGTCACTACTCATTTATAGATACAGGGATTTGTCCCTGGCCTGTTGAAGCTGTTTCTTTGAAACAGTTTCCTGATAAAAGGATTGCCTCATGGCTCTCGACGTTCAAGAAAAAGCTCAAATCGTTGCTGACTACCAGCAAGCTGTTGGTGACACTGGTTCGCCAGAAGTGCAAGTTGCACTGCTGACCCACAACATCAACAAGCTGCAAGGTCACTTCAAGGCCAACGGTAAAGATCACCACTCCCGTCGTGGTCTGATCCGCATGGTAAACCAGCGTCGCAAGCTGCTGGACTACCTGAAAGGCAAGGATCTGGGTCGTTATCAGACTCTGATCGGTCGCCTGGGTCTGCGTCGCTAATCAGCGATTGCGCTATGAGGTTGGTTGTCTGTCGGACGTCTGCGGTTTACCGCCGGCGGCTTGCAGGCTCCCAGCCTCAAGTTTTATCTGGATACACGTTTTACCCTGGACAGGCGTTGGGCCGATTCCCGACATTGCCCAAGAATTCGCAAGAAACCAGTTCCCCCAAGAGCCACAAAGAAGGTAGGACACCGTGAACCCGGTAATCAAAAAATTCCAGTTCGGTCAATCGACCGTTACCCTCGAGACTGGCCGTATCGCCCGTCAGGCCTCCGGCGCAGTATTGGTCACCGTTGACGACGACGTCAGCGTATTGGTGACTGTAGTCGGTGCAAAACAAGCCGATCCAGGCAAGGGCTTCTTCCCTCTGTCGGTTCACTACCAGGAAAAGACTTACGCTGCCGGTAAGATCCCTGGCGGTTTCTTCAAGCGTGAAGGCCGTCCTTCCGAAAAAGAAACCCTGACTTCCCGACTGATCGACCGTCCGATCCGTCCGCTGTTCCCAGAAGGCTTCATGAACGAAGTGCAGGTTGTCTGCACCGTCGTTTCCACCAGCAAGAAGACCGATCCGGACATCGCTGCGATGATCGGTACCTCGGCTGCCCTGGCCATCTCGGGCATCCCGTTCGACGGCCCGATCGGCGCCGCTCGTGTAGCTTTCCACGAAAGCACCGGCTACCTGCTGAACCCGACTTACGAGCAGCAAGCTGCTTCGAGCCTGGACATGGTCGTTGCCGGTACTTCCGACGCCGTACTGATGGTTGAATCGGAAGCCAAAGAGCTGACCGAAGACCAGATGCTGGGCGCGGTACTGTTTGCTCACGACGAATTCCAGGTGGTGATCAACGCGGTTAAAGAGCTGGCCGCTGAAGCTGCCAAGCCGACCTGGAACTGGGCTCCTGCGCCAGAAGCCACCGAACTGCTGGGCGCTATCCGTGCCGAGTTCGGCGAAGCGATCTCCCAGGCTTACACCATCACCATCAAGGCCGACCGCTACGCTCGCCTGGGTGAGCTGAAGGATCAGGTGGTTGCCAAGCTGTCCGGTGTAGAAGGCCAGCCTTCGTCCAGCGAAGTCAAAGCCGCTTTCGGCGAAATCGAATACCGCACCGTTCGCGAAAACATCGTAAACGGCAAGCCACGTATCGACGGTCGCGACACCAAAACCGTACGTCCGCTGAACATCGAAGTCGGCGTTCTGCCGAAGACTCACGGTTCGGCGCTGTTCACCCGTGGTGAAACCCAGGCTCTGGTAGTCGCGACTCTGGGTACTGCCCGTGACGCACAGCTGCTGGACACCCTGGAAGGCGAGAAAAAAGACCCGTTCATGCTGCACTACAACTTCCCTCCGTTCTCGGTGGGCGAGTGTGGTCGCATGGGTGGTGCTGGTCGTCGTGAAATCGGTCACGGCCGTCTGGCCCGTCGCTCGGTTTCGGCCATGCTGCCAGCCGCTGACGTGTTCCCGTACACCATCCGCGTGGTTTCGGAAATCACCGAATCCAACGGTTCGAGCTCGATGGCTTCCGTTTGCGGCGCTTCCCTGGCCTTGATGGACGCTGGTGTGCCGATGAAGGCGCCGGTTGCCGGTATCGCCATGGGTCTGGTTAAAGAAGGCGAGAAATTCGCCGTCCTGACCGACATCCTCGGCGACGAAGACCACCTGGGCGACATGGACTTCAAAGTAGCGGGTACCGCCAAAGGTGTTACCGCGCTGCAGATGGACATCAAGATCAAAGGCATCACCGAAGAAATCATGGAAATCGCTCTGGGCCAAGCCCTGGAAGCGCGCCTGAACATCCTCGGTCAGATGAACCAGATCATTGGCCAGTCGCGTACCGAACTGTCGGCCAACGCTCCGACCATGATCGCGATGAAAATCGACACCGACAAAATCCGTGACGTTATCGGTAAAGGTGGCGCGACCATCCGTGCGATCTGCGAAGAAACCAAGGCTTCGATCGACATCGAAGACGACGGTTCGATCAAGATCTTCGGCGAAACCAAGGAAGCTGCTGAAGCTGCACGTCAGCGCGTTCTGGGCATCACCGCTGAAGCCGAGATCGGCAAGATCTACGTGGGCAAGGTTGAGCGCATCGTCGACTTCGGCGCATTCGTCAACATCCTGCCGGGCAAGGATGGTCTGGTACACATCTCGATGCTGAGCGACGCTCGCGTAGAGAAAGTGACCGACATCCTGAAAGAAGGCCAGGAAGTGGAAGTGCTGGTACTGGACGTGGACAACCGCGGCCGTATCAAGCTGTCCATCAAAGACGTGGCAGCAGCCAAGGCTTCGGGCGTTTAATCAGCCCAAAGCGTTAGCGCAATAAAAATGCCCCGCCGTGAAAACGGCGGGGCATTTTTTTGTCTGGCATAAAGATCAAAAGATCGCAGCCTGCGGCAGCTCCTACACAAGTGGTGTGATAACCCGATCATGTAGGAGCTGCCGCAGGCTGCGATCTTTGCTTTTGTGAAAACCGGTGCTAGGTTTAGCCCACCGCCCGTGTAGCTCAGCCGGTAGAGCAGCGCACTCGTAACGCGAAGGTCGCAGGTTCGATTCCTGTCTCGGGCACCATTTCCCTCATGCCCCCTCGATTTATGTCCCTCAGGTCAAAGTTTTTGTGAGAGAGATGTAAAGACCCGTGTAATTCGTCATGCAAACGTCCTATATTCGGTGCCTGCATGAGCATCGCTTAGCAGTTTTCAGATGATCCCGAATGGTTCCGAAGGCCGGAAAAAACCGCGTCAGAGAGATCCTTGATGATCCAGATCCATCCTCCATTCTTACGATCAGCGAGAACGCCATGACCGAATTAACTCAAGAGCAACGTCACGAACAAGCGCTGGAGAAATACAAACTCGACGCGCCCCAGCTGTTGGAAGAGATCAAGGACTTGAGTCCTGATGATCAGAAAGACCAGATTCAGTGGGCATTCGAAGACGAAGCCGAGGCCCAGGGCCTGCAGCCGTGGGAGCTGACGCTCAAGTACACGAGCACGCCGGAGGAGTTCGAGGCGCAGCGCCTCGTGCTGCACAAAGAGGCGGCTGAAGTGCTGGGTGTCGATTGGGAAGAGTACTGCGAGATGAATAATCTGGTGGTCTGAAACAAAAACGCCAGCCTCAACCGGGCTGGCGTTTTTTGTTGCGTGGGTCTTAGAGACTCAAGCGCATCGACAGGTCGACCGCTTTGACATCCTTGGTCATCGCGCCGATCGAGATGTAATCCACTCCGGTTTCGGCGATTGGCAGCAGCGTGCTTTCGTTGATGCCACCGCTGGCTTCCAGTTTCGCCTTGCCGCCGTTCAGGCGCACGGCTTCGCGCATGTCGTCCAGGCTCAGCTCATCGAGCATGATGATGTCGGCGCCGGCTTCCAGCGCTTCTTTCAGCTCCTCCAGACTTTCCACTTCGATTTCCACCGGTTTGCCCGGCGCGATCTTGTGCGCGGCGGCGATGGCCTGCGCAATGCCGCCGCTGGCAGCGATGTGGTTTTCCTTGATCAGGAACGCGTCGTAGAGGCCGATGCGATGGTTGTGGCAGCCGCCGCAGGTCACTGCGTATTTCTGCGCCAGACGCAGACCCGGCAGGGTTTTGCGGGTGTCGAGCAGTTTGACCTGAGTCTCGCCGACAAAATCCGCCAGGTACTGCGCCCGCGTCGCCACGCCGGACAGCAGTTGCAGGAAGTTCAGCGCACTGCGCTCGCCGGTCAGCAGCGAACGGGCCGGGCCTTCCAGGTGAAACAGGGGCTGGTTGGGCTTTACCCGCTGGCCATCGACCACTTGCCAATGCACCGCGACGCGCGGGTCGAGCTGACGAAACACGGTATCAACCCACGCTGTGCCGCAGATGACCGCTTCGTCACGGGTGATGATGGTGGCTTTGGCCAGACGTTCGGCCGGGATCAGTTGCGCGGTGATGTCGCCGCTGCCGACGTCTTCGAGCAACGCACGGCGCACGTTGGCTTCGATTTCGGCGGTCAAATCGGCGAGACGTAGATTCGGCATAACGGGCTCCACAAACAAAGTGATTCGATTATAGGGGCATGGCGCGAGCCAACCCAAGGCGTGAACGTGCGTGGTTGACTGCATCCGGTCGAATTTCTTTGAGCAAAGGCCGGCCGACGTGGTCAATGCAAGGGGCGAGGTATAGGGGAAACCCTGACGGCTATAGCGGCGGTGACACCTTTTGCAAGATAATCCGCCTTGCATTTGACGTCATGGCTTTGACGATTTTGAGCGCGCCGCATCAAAACTGGGAGCGGGCTTGCTCGCGAAGAGGGCGTGTCAGCGACATTTCTTTTTCTGACCCACCGCTTTCGCGAGCAGGCTCGCTCCTACAAAGGGCTTGCGCAGCAAGTGACCGATTGAATCACCGTTTCAGGAGGCTTGGATGCACAACGACGGGAAAGTAGTGCCTTTTCACAAGGGGACTACGGATCAGGCGAACCATTCGCCGCCCGCCCGCCTGCCTGTGATTCTGCTTCAGGTTCGCGACAAGGCTGCGCAGCAACTGCGCCACGGCTTGCAGGAGCTGTTCGATAACGCCGACGACACGCTGTTCGAAATGGCGGATCGCGCACGCAATGACGTCGAACAGAACATCTTTTTCGAAGCCATGCGCGACCTGCGCCTGAAGCGCAAAAACATCGAGCGTGGTTTTCTCGAACTGTTTTTCGAGGCTTTCGTCGGCCTCACTCAATACGACGCCTCACCCAACGCCTTGCCGCCCGCACTGATGTTCGACGAGTCGGCGCCACGCACCGATGACATGGAGCGCAGCGTGGCGATTGAGACCATGGTTGGCCGGGTGCTCAAGCGCGATGGCTTTGCGCTGGATCAATTGAGTGCGCGGCTGAGCGTTTTGCTCGGCAAACCTCTCGACGCACAGCACAACCCGCTCGCCCCGGCGATGCTCTGTGAGTACTTCTTGCAGGCCGGGCGCAACCTCGGCGTAGAGATCAAGGTCAAGCTGATCCTGCTCAAACTGTTCGAGCGCTATGTCCTCGCCGACACCGAGCAGTTGTATGCCGAAGCCAACCAACTGCTCAGCGTCACCGGCGTACTGCCCGAGCTGAAACCGGCGCCGGCGCGACGTGCGCTTGATCGCGCGATGGCCAACGTGCACAGCGAAGACAGCGACGAACCGCTACCGGCCGACGAGGGTGTGCAAGAAGTCTTCGCCGCGTTGCAGGAACTGTTACTGCAAGTGCGCGGCAGCGTCGCGCCGACACTCGAGCCCAGCGCTGCTACACAGCCGATCAGCACCCGCGACCTGCTGCGTCTGCTCTCGCACTTGCAACAATACGTGCCGGCACTCGCGGCGCAGGACGATTTCGATCTGCGCAACCAGCTTGAACAGTTGTTGACGCGGGTCAGCCTCAGAAGTGGCAAATCGCGGATTGTCGAGGGCGCGGACGAAGACGTGATCAACCTGATCGCCATGGTCTTCGAGTGCATTCTGGATGACCGTAATGTGCCGGATTCGCTCAAGGCATTGATCGCGCGATTGCAGATTCCGATGCTCAAAGTGGCGGTGCTCGACAAGAGTTTCTTCAGCCGCAGCAGCCACCCGGCACGGCGCCTGCTCAATGAAATCGCCGCTGCCGCAATGGGCTGGGGCGATAGCGACAGCGAAACTCGCGACAACCTTTATGTGCGTATCGAACAAGTGGTGCAGCGCCTGCTCACGGATTTTGTCGACGATCCGGCAATTTTTTCCGAGCTGTTGGCGGACTTCCTCGCGTTCACCAGCGACGAACGCCGCCGCAGCGAACTGCTTGAACAGCGTTTGCGCGATGCCGAAGAGGGCCGGGCGAAAACCGAGCTGGCCCGGCGTCGGGTCGAACGGGCGTTGAATCAAGCGCTATTGGGCAAGGTGTTGCCGCCGGCAGTGGTGACGTTTGTTGAGGATGCCTGGAGCAAAGTGCTGCTGCTGACCTGTCTCAAGCATGGCGAGGCTTCCGCCCAGTGGCGTGACGACGTGCAGACCATGGAGCAACTGGTCTGGAGCGTGCAGCGTCACAACGACGCGGAATCCGGTCTGCGTCTGTTGGCTTTGGTGCCCGGCCTGCTCAAATCGCTGCGAGATGGCCTGACTCGTGCGGCATTCGATCCATTTGCCACCAGCGAATTTTTCAGCGAGCTCGAAACCCTGCACGTGAGGGTGCTCGAACCCTCCAGCGAGGCCGATCCGATGATCGAAGTCTCGCAGCAGATTGTCTTGCCTTCCGCCGATGAGGGCGCAATGGCGAAAAACTCTACGCATCTGCCTGACGATGCCGCTGGTTTGCGTCAGGTCGATCAATTGCGTCTGGGCAGTTGGGTGGCGTTTCAGGAAGACGAAGAACACAGCTTGCGCTGCAAACTCGCGGCGATCATCGACGCCACCGACAAATATGTATTCGTCGACCGCACCGGCATGAAAGTCCTCGAGCGCAGTCGCGCAGCACTGGCGGTGGAATTCCAGCGTGGCGCCGCGCGAACACTGGACGACACCTTGCTGTTCGACCGGGCACTGGAGTCGGTGCTGGGCAACCTGCGGCGACTCAATCGTTCCAAGTGATCGCGCGCCGGGTGCCGATCACGGCATACTGGGCGCCAACACAGTCGGCGCTGAAGGAATCGTTATGCAGCTGGATCCCGCAAGCGGGTGGTGTCACGGGGTGCAGGTGTGCCCATCGCCCAATTTCAATGAACGCCCGGCGGGCGAAGTTTCCCTGTTGGTCATCCACAACATCAGCCTGCCACCGGCGCAATTCGCCACCGGCAAGGTGCAGGAATTTTTCCAGAACCGTCTGGATGTCACCGAACATCCCTACTTTGCAGGGATCGCCGACCTACGCGTCTCGGCGCATTTTCTGATTGAACGTGACGGCAAGGTCACCCAGTTTGTCTCCTGTCTTGAACGGGCGTGGCATGCGGGTGTGTCGATTTTTGACGGTCGCGAAACCTGTAACGATTTTTCCGTGGGCATCGAGCTCGAAGGCACCGATGATCTGCCCTTCACCGATGCGCAGTATCAAGCGTTGACCGTGCTCACCCGTCAGTTGCAAAGAGCATTTCCGGCCATCACCGGCGCCCGTATTTGCGGGCACAGCGACATCGCACCCGGGCGTAAGACCGATCCTGGCCCGGCATTCGACTGGGCGCGTTACCGCGCAGCCCTGGCACAAGAGGAAGGACAATGAGTTTTCTGGTGTTACTGCTGGCCGTCTGGATCGAGAAGTTCTCGGCCCTGCGCCATCGGGTTCAATGCGATGGCGGATGGATCCGCGAACTGAACAAACTCGAAAGCAGCGAGCGACTGGCGGGTAAACCGTGGCTGGTGCTGACCATTCTGGTGCTGTTTCCGGTCGCGCTGCTGGCGCTGTTGCTGGTGGTGCTGGAACCGGTGGCTTACGGTCTGCTGGCGTTGCCGGTGCATTTGCTGGTGGTGATTTACAGCCTCGGGCGCGGCGATTTACTCGGCGGGCTCGGGCCGTTCCGCGATGCCTGGCGCCGTGAAGATCTGCAAGCGGCGGCGCATGTCGCCAAGCGCGATCTGAATATCTGCGCCGACAGTGGCGAAGAGCTGCTCGATCGCGTGCAAGGGCATTTGCTGTGGGAGGCCTATCAGAGCTTCTTCGCGGTGATCTTCTGGTACTTCGTGCTCGGCCCGGTGGCGGCGTTGGCGTATCGCTTGCTGGCGCTGGCTGAAGAACACGGCACGAACCCGGCGCTGGTCGAACGCGCCGCGCAATTGCGCCATGCCTTTGATTGGGTACCGGTGCGACTGCTGGCGGCGAGTTTTGCCTTGGTCGGCAATTTCGTTGCGGTTGGCCGGGTGATGTTGCATGAGTTGCTGAACTGGAACATCAGCGCTGCGCAACTGATCAACAAGGTTGGCTTGGCAGCGGGGGAGATCCCGCCTGCTGCGGTCGGGCCGGAAGGCATTACTACCCTCGATAGTCTGTGGGAACTGCTGCTGCGTGCGGCGGTGTTGTGGTATGCCGGGTTTGCGCTGTGGACAGTTTTGATCCACTGATTTGAAGAAAGATCAAAAGATCGCAGCCTGCGGCAGCTCCTACAGGGATTGGTTTTTGTAGGAGCTGCCGCAGGCTGCGATCTTTTTTTTCGTTAACCTTAAGTTACAAAACCTCCCGCCGATTTGAGCTATACAGTGATGGCGCCGGATAGTGGCTATCTGCTGTCGTCTCGCGCCTGCCAATAAAAACAAGAAAAACCAAGGGAGACTTCCAGTGAAGAGCTTGCTCTATCCCGCCGTCTCGCTGATGAACCGTCTGAGCTTCGGCATGAAGTTCAGCTTGATCAGCGTGCTGTTCCTGGTGCCGATGCTGGTGACCAATTTCTATCTGGTGCGCGATTCCTATCGCGAATTCCAGGGCACCCGCGTCGAGTTGCAAAGCCTCGATCTGCTGGGCAGCAGCCTGACCCTGCGCCGGGATCTGGAAACCCTCAACAATCTGGTGCAGATCAACGTCACCCTTGGCCAGTCCGGCAAGGCGGGCAACATCGAATCGAAAATCACCAGCCTCGAACAAGCCGTGCTGACGCGCCTGCAAGGGCTGACGGCGATGACCGACGATCCCGAGCAGATCAAGGCTTTCGATGGCAAGCGCGATGAAATGATCGCCGCATTCAAAGCCCAGCAAGTGGAAAGCTCCCTGCAAAGCAAAAGTGCGCTGATCGGCAAACTACTCGCCAGTGCGCAGATTTTCAGTCAGATCATCACCAGTCAGGCCGGTTTGAGCCGCGACAATCAGGGCGATATTCGTCAGCTCAGCGAGCTGGTCACCCTGATCACCCCCGGCGTCACCCAGACCCTCGGCGAAGGCCGGGCGATCGGTTCGTACTCGCTGGCGCAGGGCTTTCTCAACAGTGCCTCCAGCACGCGTTTCGACGAACTGCTGGTGAAGATCGAAAAACTCCAGGGCGAATACGGCTTGAAACTGCAGGACGCCCTCGCTTCCAGCAAAGCCGCGCGGGACGACCTCAGCGCCGAGGCCGACAACAGCAAGGCATCGCTGAAACAAGCCAGCGAATTGTTCGAAGAACAGGTGGTGATGGCCGACACCCTCGATGCGCCGTGGCAGGCGTTTTACGACCAGGTCACCGCGTTGATGGATAAAACCTACGCGCTCAACGAAGCTTCGCTGAAATTTCTCGACAGCCAACTGCAGCAACGTCTGGCGCATAACCGCACGCACATGATCTTGCAGGCTGTGGCGCTGTCGGTGGTGTTTGTGCTGATTTTTTATCTCTATGGCGGTTTCTACGCTTCGACCCGCACCACGCTCAAACGTCTCGGCGCGATGATGGACAAGGTTGCGGCGGGTGACATGACGGTCAACTTCAAAGCCAATAGCCGCGATGAGTTGGGTGAGTTGGGCGAAGTGTTTAACGGTACGGTGAAGAAGATTCACGACTTGATTGAGCGCGTTGGCCAGACCGTCGGTGAGGTCGAGCGCCAAGCGGGGCAGGTTGAAAACGTTTCAGCGCAGAGTAATCAGGCAGTCGCCGGGCAACGCACGCAGATCGAGCAAGTGGCGACGGCGATGAACCAGATGTCGGCTACCTCGCTGGAAGTCGCGCGCAGTGCCGCAGCGGCCGTGAGCAGCGCCCACAGCGTCAACAACGAGACTCTCAGTGGTCGCGGTCTGGTCGAGTCGCAGCAGGGCAGCATTGCTGCGCTGGCCAGCGAGATCGATCAGTCGGTGCTGGTGATCAATCAGTTGGCGAGCGATAGCCAGTCGATCAGTCGCGTGTTGGAAGTGATCAAAAGCATCGCCGAGCAGACCAATTTGCTGGCGCTCAACGCCGCAATCGAAGCCGCGCGGGCTGGCGAGCAGGGCCGCGGTTTTGCGGTAGTGGCGGACGAAGTACGCACCTTGGCTAAACGCACACAGCAATCGACCGAAGAAATCGAGCAGATGATCGCCAAGTTGCATGGCGGTGTCGGCGCGGCGGTGAAGGCCATGGGCGTCAGCCATCAGATGGCCAATGGCACGGTCGGGCAGTCGGAAAAAGTACAGCAGGCGCTGGAAAACATCCTCGGCGCTGTGGGCATGATCGTCGATCAGAACCAGCAGATTGCGGCGGCGGTGGAGCAGCAAACGGCGGTGGCCCATGACATTGACCAGAACATCGTCGAGATCAATCGCGCCGGCGAACGCACGGCGCAAGGCGCGCACCAGACCGAAGACGCCAGTCGCGCGCTGTCTGCCCAGGTCGTCGAGCTAAAACAACTGATCAGCGCCTTCCGCGTCTGAGCCGTATCTTAAAACTTGTGCGAACCTTTGTGGCGAGGGGATTTATCCCCGATGGGCTGCGAAGCAGCCCAAAAACCTGTGATCGAGTATCTATCTGATACACCGGGTGAAAGGATTTGCGACTGCTGCGCAGCCGAACGGGGATAAATCCCCTCGCCACAAGGTTTTGTTTCAACAGGGAGGTGTGTTACCAGCCGAACACTTCGCAGCTGTTGGCGGTGCTCGCGGCGGCGAGTTGTTGTGGGGTGATCTTCATCAATTCAGCCAATGCCGCGCAAATCGCCGGCAAGTGCGCCGGTGTATTGCGGACACCTGGGAACATCGCCGGCGCCATGTCCGGAGAATCGGTTTCCAGCACGATCGAGTCCAGCGGCAAGTCCGCCAATACCCGATGCATACGCAACGCCTGCGGCCACGTCGGCGCGCCGCCCAGACCCAGTTTGAAACCGAGTTTGATGTACTCCCGCGCCTCTTCACGGCTACCGGCAAAGGCGTGGATGATCCCCGCGCGTTTGAGCTTGAAGCGCTTGAGCGTAGCGATCACCGCCGCGTGGCTGCGGCGCACATGGATCAGCGCCGGCAATTGAAAATCCGCCGCCAGTTGCAGCTGTGCTTCGAACAGCGACTGTTGGCGCTCGCGATCCAGCGTTTCGATGAAGTAATCCAGACCGATCTCGCCGACCGCGCACAACTGTCGATGACCCTTTAATCGGGTCAGCCAATCACCGAGTGCCGTCAAATCTTCAGGACGATGTTGATCGAGATACACCGGGTGCAAGCCGAACGCCGCGTGCAAATCAGCATCGCTCTGCACCAGATCCCACACCCGTTGCCAGTTGCCCTCGTACACGCCCAACACCACCATCCGCCGCACCCCGAGGGCGCGGCTTTCGGCGAGCAAGGCCGGGCGATCGGCGTCGAAGTCGGGGAAGTCGAGGTGGGTGTGGCTGTCGATCAGCTCCACGGCTCAGTCCCGGTGAATACGCTGCTTAAAGGTACGCGCAATGGCCTGCACGCCAGGCTTGTATTCCGACTGCTCGACGGCAGCGAGCGCCAGTTCCAGCGCCTTGTCGGCGATCAACTGGTGCTGCTGGGCCATGGCGTTGACCGGCAACGGCAGGAAATCGAGCAACTGCGTGTCGCCAAAGGTGCCGAGGCGCAGCGGCCGCGATTTCAACGGGAAGTCATGCAGCGCATCGAACACGCCCTGCAACAGCACGTAGGAAGTTGTCACCAACGCATCGGGCAAATGCCCCAGACGTTGCAGGAGTTCTTCCATCAATTGCTTGCCACATTCGCGGCTGAAGGCTTCGGCGTGCTCGACCAGCACTTCGCCTTTGAAATCGGCCAAGGCTTGTTTGAAACCGGCGGCACGTTCCTGGCTGATACTCAGCTCAGGGCGCGCACCGAGCAGCACGATTTGCTTGAGCTGTGGTTCGAGCAGGCTTTGCGTCAGGTGCTGACTGGCCTCACGGTCGTCGCTGATCACCGAGCAGAAATGCTCCGGCTCCATGACCCGGTCGATGGCGATGATCGGCGTGCCCTTGGCCTGCAACTGCCGATAACTGTCATCACCGGCCGGCAGGCAACTGGCGACGATCAGCGCATCGCAACGACGCGCGCGGAACAGTTGCAGCAACTGACGCTCGCTGTCCGGCGCATCGTCGGAACTGGCGATCAACAACTGATAGCCGCGTGCCCGCGCACCTTGCTCCAGCAGTTTGGCGATCCGCGCGTAACTGGGGTTTTCCAGATCCGGCAGAATAAAGCCCAGCGTGCGCGTGTGGCGGCTGCGCAGCCCGGCCGCTTGAGGGTTTGGCGTGAAGCCGTGCAGGTCGACCACCGCCCGCACCCGCTCGACGGTCGCAGTGCTGATGCGTTGCTGTTCGGCCTTGCCGTTGATGACGTAGCTGGCGGTGGTCACGGACACTCCGGCCAACCGCGCGATATCACTGAGTTTCAACCCGGGATTTCCTTGTTTTTGCGAGCTTGCCGCAACATTTTCGCCAATCCTACCCGATTAGGGCAGGCGACTATTGTCGCAACGCATCCGACAAGTTGGACTTCAAGGATGGGACATTATCGAGTAACGTGCCGATCAATCTAGATTAAACGTTTCAGCAAGCGTATTTTCTACGTTTTAGACGCCTTTGGCCGGTGCTGCCGTGAAACCGCCAAAACTGCCGCTGAAAAGCAAAGCGGCAGAGCGCCTAAGCTGCAACCATTCAAAACAATACCTGGCGTCATCCGATGCCAAAAAGGAGATCGCATGCTCGAGCTCACTATAGAGCAGATATCCATGGGCCAATCGGCCGTGGATAAACCCGCCGCCCTGCAATTGCTGGCCAATCACCTGGTGGCCGATGGTCTGGTCGCTGACGGCTACCTCGCCGGCTTGCAGGCCCGGGAAGCCCAGGGCTCGACCTTTCTCGGTCAAGGTATTGCCATCCCTCACGGCACCCCGGAAACCCGCGATCAGGTGTTCGCCACCGGCGTGCGCCTGATGCAGTTCCCCGAGGGCGTGGACTGGGGCGATGGCCAGATCGTTTATCTGGCGATCGGCATCGCCGCCAAATCCGACGAACACCTGCGCCTGCTGCAACTGCTGACCCGCGCCCTCGGCGAGACCGATCTGGGCCAGGCTCTGCGTCGCGCCAGTTCTCCGGAAGCGCTGCTGAAGCTGCTGCAAGGCGCGCCGCAAGAGCTGGCGCTGGATGCACAGATGATCGGCCTCGGCGTGTCGGCCGACGATTTCGAAGAACTGGTCTGGCGTGGTGCGCGTTTGCTGCGCCAAGCCGATTGTGTGAGCAACGGTTTCTCGGCGGTGCTGCAACAAGTTGAAGCGCTGCCGCTGGGCGATGGCTTGTGGTGGCTGCACAGCGAACAAACCGTGAAGCGCCCGGGGCTGGCGTTCGTTACCCCGGACAAACCGATGCGCTACCTCGGCCAGCCGCTCAGTGGTTTGTTCTGTCTGGCCAGCCTTGGCGAAGCGCACCAAGCGCTGCTCGAACGTCTGTGTGCTTTGCTGATCGAAGGTCGCGGTCATGAATTGGGTCGCGCCACCAGCAGCCGTAAAGTCCTCGAAGTGCTCGGCGGTGAACTGCCTGCCGACTGGCCGAGCGCACGCATTGCGCTGGCCAACGCCCACGGTTTGCATGCGCGCCCGGCGAAAATCCTCGCGCAGCTGGCGAAGAGTTTTGATGGTGAGATTCGCGTGCGCATCGTCGACGGTCAGGACAGTGCTGTGTCGGTGAAGAGTTTGAGCAAACTGCTCAGCCTCGGCGCCCGTCGCGGTCAGGTGCTGGAGCTGATCGCCGAGCCGAGCATCGCTGCCGACGCCTTGCCGGCGTTGCTCGCTGCTATCGAAGAAGGCCTTGGCGAAGAAGTCGAGCCGCTGCCCGCCATCAGCGAACAACGCGAAGTCTTTGCCGACATCGCCGAAGTGGTGATTGCCCCGGCGTCCGGCACTCAGTTGCAAGCCATCCCCGCCGCGCCCGGCATCGCCATCGGCCCGGCGCACATTCAAGTGCAGCAAACCATCGATTACCCGATGCGTGGCGAGTCCGCCGCGATCGAACGCGAGCGCCTCAAACAAGCGCTCAGTGACGTGCGCAACGACATTCAAGGCCTGATCGAACGCAGCAAGGCCAAAGCCATCCGCGAGATCTTCATCACCCATCAGGAGATGCTCGACGACCCGGAACTCACCGACGAAGTCGACACCCGCCTCAAGCAAGGCGAGAGCGCCGAAGGGGCGTGGATGGCAGTGATCGAAGCGGCGGCGAAACAACAGGAATCGCTGCAGGACGCTTTGCTCGCCGAGCGTGCGGCGGACTTGCGTGACATTGGTCGCCGCGTGCTGGCGCAACTGTGTGGCGTGCAGACCGCGAGCGAACCCGAGCAACCTTACATTCTGGTGATGGATGAGGTCGGCCCGTCCGACGTCGCGCGGCTGGACCCGGCGCGCGTGGCGGGGATTCTCACCGCACGCGGCGGCGCCACCGCGCACAGTGCCATCGTAGCGCGAGCCCTCGGGATTCCGGCGCTGGTCGGCGCTGGCGCAGCGGTGTTGTTGCTGGCGCCGGGCACACCGTTGCTGCTCGACGGTCAACGCGGTCGCCTGCACGTCGACGCCGATGCGGCGACCCTGCAACGCGCCACCGAAGAACGCGACACCCGCGAGCAACGCCTGAAGATTGCCGCCGAACAACGCCACCAACCGGCACACACCACCGACGGCCACGCCGTCGAAGTGTTCGCCAACATCGGCGAAAGCGCCGGCGTGATCAGCGCGGTGGAGCAGGGCGCCGAAGGCATCGGTTTGCTGCGCACCGAACTGATTTTCATGGCCCACCCGCAAGCACCGGACGAGGCCACGCAAGAAGCTGAATACCGCCGTGTTCTCGATGGTCTCGCCGGGCGGCCGCTGGTGGTGCGCACGCTGGACGTCGGCGGCGACAAACCGCTGCCGTATTGGCCGATCGCCAAAGAAGAAAATCCGTTCCTCGGCGTGCGCGGCATTCGCCTGACCTTGCAGCGTCCGCAGATCATGGAAGCGCAACTGCGCGCCCTGCTGCGGTCGGCGGATAACCGTCCGTTGCGCATCATGTTCCCGATGGTCGGCAGCGTTGAAGAATGGCGTCAGGCCCGCGACATGACCGAACGTCTGCGCCTGGAAATCCCGGTCGCCGATCTGCAACTGGGGATCATGATCGAAGTGCCGTCCGCCGCGTTGCTCGCGCCGGTGCTGGCCAAGGAAGTCGACTTCTTCAGCGTCGGCACCAACGACCTCACGCAATACACCCTGGCCATCGACCGTGGTCACCCGACCTTGTCGGCGCAGGCGGACGGCTTGCACCCGGCGGTACTGCAACTGATCGACATCACCGTGCGCGCGGCCCATGCCCATGGCAAGTGGGTCGGTGTTTGCGGTGAGTTGGCGGCGGATCCGCTGGCAGTGCCAGTGCTGGTTGGCCTCGGTGTCGATGAACTCAGCGTGTCCGGGCGCAGCATTGCCGAAGTGAAGGCACGCATCCGTGAACTCAGCCTGACCCAGGCGCAAACCCTTGCGCAACACGCCCTGGCCGTGGGCAGCGCCAACGAAGTGCGCGCATTAGTGGAGGCTCTGTAATGGCCAAGATTCTTACCCTGACCCTCAACCCGGCGCTCGACTTAACCGTTGAGTTGCCCCGGCTGGACGCCGGTCAGGTCAACCGCAGCGACGAGATGCACACCCACGCTGCCGGCAAAGGCGTGAACGTCGCGCAGGTGCTCGCCGACCTCGGTCATCAACTGACGGTCAGTGGCTTTCTCGGCGAAGACAATCTGCAAGCGTTCGAAACCCTGTTCGCCAAGCGCGGTTTTGTCGACGCATTTATCCGCGTGCCGGGTGAGACGCGCAGCAACATCAAAGTCGCTGAACAGGATGGACGGATCACCGACATCAACGGCCCGGGGCCGGTGGTCGATGCCGTCGCGCAGCAGGCGTTGCTCGATCGTTTGGTGCAGATCGCACCGGGTCATGACGCGGTTGTTGTCGCCGGCAGTTTGCCGCGTGGCGTGACCGCGCAGTGGTTGCGTGAACTGATCGAACGGCTCAATCAGCTCGGCTTGAAAGTCGCCCTCGACTCCAGCGGCGAAGCGTTGCGCGAAGCGTTGAAAGCCAGTCCATGGCTGATCAAACCGAACACTGAAGAACTCGCTGACGCGCTCGGTTGCGAGGTGGTTTCTCACGCCGCCGAAGCGCAAGCAGCGGCGCAATTGCACGCGCAAGGCATCGAGCACGTGGTGATCTCCCACGGTGCTGATGGCGTGAACTGGTTCAGCGTCGGTTCGGCGCTGCACGCCACGCCGCCCAAGGTCAGCGTTGCCAGCACGGTCGGTGCCGGTGATTCATTGCTGGCCGGCATGCTCCACGGTTTGCTCAGCGCCGACACGCCTGAACAAACCCTGCGCACGGCCACTGCGATTGCGGCGATGGCGGTGACCCAGATCGGTTTCGGCATCCACGACCGTGCGCAACTGGCGCAGCTCGAACAGGGCGTGCGCGTGCGCCCCCTGACAGAACAATAAGAGGGTTTGTCATGAAATTAGCCATTGTTACGGCTTGCCCGAACGGCATGGTCACCAGTGTGCTGTGTGCGCGTTTGCTTGATGCGGCGGCGCAGCGTCAGGGCTGGAGCACCAGCGTTGAAGTGGTCGATGCTGCGCACCCGGAACGCGAATTGTCGGCGGCGACGATTGCAGCGGCGGAGTGGGTTTTGTTGGTCGCCACGGGGGCGGTCGACATGACGCGTTTTGTCGGCAAGCGGGTTTTCCAGATTGCTCCGGCACAGGCGCTACAGGATGTCGAAGCGGCGCTGCGTCGTGGTGCTGAAGAGGCATCAGTCTACGTTGCCAGCGTGGCTGAACCGGTTGCTGATGCGTCGCGTGTGCCGCGCATTGTCGCCATCACCGCGTGCCCGACTGGTGTCGCCCACACCTTCATGGCCGCCGAAGCGTTGCAGCAAACTGCCAAGCGTTTGGGCTATGAGCTGCAAGTCGAAACCCAAGGCTCAGTGGGCGCAAAAACCCCGTTGAGCGCAACGGCGATTGCCGAGGCAGACGTGGTGTTGCTGGCGGCGGATATCGAAGTCGCCACCGAGCGTTTCGCCGGTAAGAAAATCTATCGTTGCGGCACTGGCATCGCATTGAAGCAGTCCGAAGCGACGCTGAAAAAAGCCTTGGCCGAAGGGGCTGTGGAAAGCGCGGCGAGTGACGGCAAAGCACCGGCCAGGCAGGAGAAAACCGGCGTCTATAAACACCTGCTGACCGGCGTGTCGTTCATGCTGCCGATGGTCGTGGCCGGCGGTTTGATGATTGCGTTGTCGTTCGTCTTCGGCATCACCGCGTTCAAGGAAGAGGGCACGCTGGCGGCTGCGCTGATGCAGATCGGTGGCGAGACTGCGTTCAAACTGATGGTGCCGCTGCTGGCGGGTTACATCGCTTATTCGATTGCTGACCGTCCGGGCCTGGCGCCGGGGATGATCGGTGGGTTGCTGGCGAGTACGTTGGGCGCCGGGTTTATCGGTGGCATCGTCGCCGGTTTTATCGCCGGTTATGCGGCGAAGGCGATCAGCCGTTATGTCGCGTTGCCGCAGAGTCTTGAAGCGCTGAAACCGATTCTGATCATCCCGTTGTTCGCTAGTTTGTTTACCGGGCTGGTGATGATTTACGTGGTCGGCAAACCGGTCGCCGGGATGCTGTTGGCGCTGACGAGTTTTCTCGACAGCATGGGCACCACCAACGCGATCCTGCTCGGCGTGGTGCTTGGCGGCATGATGTGCGTCGACCTCGGCGGGCCGATCAACAAAGCCGCGTACGCGTTCTCGGTGGGGCTGCTGGCGTCGCAGAGTTATGCACCGATGGCGGCGACGATGGCAGCGGGGATGGTGCCGCCGATTGGTCTGGGCATTGCCACGTTTATTGCGCGGCGCAAGTTCGCGCAGACCGAACGCGAGGCGGGTAAAGCCGCGTTGGTATTGGGGCTGTGCTTTATCTCTGAAGGGGCGATTCCGTTTGCCGCGAAAGACCCGTTGCGGGTGATTCCGGCGAGCATTGCCGGTGGTGCGTTGACCGGTGCGTTGTCGATGTATTTCGGCTGCAAACTGATGGCGCCGCACGGTGGCTTGTTTGTGTTGGCGATTCCGAATGCGATCAACCATGCGCTGTTGTATCTGCTGGCGATTGTCGCCGGAAGTTTGTTGACCGCCGTCGTCTACGCCACAGTCAAACGCCCCGAAGCCGTCGAACTGGCCCTCGAACCTGCCAAGGCTTAACCGACACCGCAAATCTCCTGTAGGAGTGAGCCTGCTCGCGATAGCGGTCTGTCAGTGACATGAATGTTGGCAGATATACCGATATAGCGAGCAGGCT